>CAMWQY010000035.1 GCA_947176355.1 uncultured Porphyromonadaceae bacterium | reverse complement strand
ATGACAAGAAACCCAGCCTAAAGTTTCATCGAAAAGGTCATATGTGGAAATGCTTTGTATGTGATATCGGAGGAAATACTATCAATCTTGTTATGCACTACTTAAAGACTGATTTTGTAACTGCATGTATGTGGCTATGCAACCAATATGGAATATATATTCCTAATACACCCAAACCTAAGAGAATTACGATGCCGCTTCGAAAATATGTTATAGACAATCAGACTGAATCAAAATTTAATCAAGAAATAGGATCGTGGATAATCTCAAATGCAAGCCTATCCACTGAGGCTCAACATTTTCTTTTTGATGAGCGAAAATTATCATTAGACGTAATCCGTTCCAACAATATAAAATCCATCTCTGATTCGGGAAAACTAGTTAAAGCTCTTTGCTCCATGTTTACACCAATCGAGTTAGCCGAAGCTGGGTATATCAAGATTAGTAACAATAATTATTATCTAAGGATATTTACACCTTGCATAGTCTTCCCCTATTACGACTCAATGGGAGAATTAATAGGTATTCAGACTCGATACATTGGAAACATTACTGATGCGCCAAGATTTCAATTTATCTCAGGATTTAAACCTAATATTTATAACCTGCAAATTTTGAATAATTTAAGTGATAATGAAAACCTATATATATCAGAGGGAGTATCTGATTGCTTAGCTCTGTTATCAACAGGTCATAACGCTATTGCAATTCCAAGTGCCTCTAATCTTCCTTTAAAAGATGTTTGTAAACTAATTAGATACAATCTAATTATGTGTGTAGATCACGATTTAGCTGGAGAAAGAGCATATGAAACTTTAAGATATCACGTTATAAGAATGGGGGGTAAAATTCACCGATTGGAATACCCTGAAAACTTCAAAGATTATGGAGAATACTATAAATCTACGAAATAGAGAAAGACGGATGTATAAATTTTCTGAAAGCAGAAAGAAACCTGAGCTAACAATAAAAAGTTTGGGTGAAATGCTTATTGAGTACATTGATAATTTACAAGAAGATATTATAGGAAGTAGATTATTCCAACCCAAACGGCAATTAATAAACTATCTTTTTAATGGAATTGGACACCTTCCTAAAAATCAACTTGAAGATCAACTTTCCCAGGCTCCTTTAGATAAGGAAGACAATCTTATATTATACACGTTCTTTCTATCACAGACAGAACATTTTAATTTTGAGTGGAGCTACCTGCTCTCTAAACTCAGGAATCTTCCCGACTTTTTAAAGAGATTCAATAAATACATTAACTTTGTTTGTTCTGATATAAATACAATGATTACGTCAATTCAATTGAGCGATTTGACGTTCTTTCAAATTGATGAATTTCTACAGGTTGTCTATTCCCCAACTCAGAACTCAATAACAGCACAATGTAAGCTTGATTTATTAAATAATATGTTATCTTGCAAAGCAGGACAATATAGATTAAAAATCATTTGTGGATCAAAAACAATCATTTCATTAGACAGATCCACAAAAGAGGATGTTAAGTCTGTTGCTGATAAAATTCAAACATTGTTGACCGTTATTCACAATAACAACGATTCAAAAGAGGACGATAATGAAGAAAAGTGAGAATACTATAAAGAAAGGTCTTAGAGACATCATCCTTTCTGAGGAGAATATATATAATGCAATTTATTGTATGGAGTCATATGTGTTTGAAAAAGGTCTTTTAAATAGGAAAGACCTTGAACTCTATACCATTCTTCATGATAAGTTTAACTTTTATAAAATCCAAAATGTAATTGATGAGTGCCGAGAAAAATTAGATAGGATTCTTTCCGATCCTAAGGAATTATTCGATGTGAAGGTTTATTTTAAAATTAAAAAATTTGAAAAAGGAAAAACCTGTCAAGATGATCAAATTAAATATCGTCCCATACACACGGCAAAACTGGTGGATCAGATATGCATGGTTTGTATGTTACTTCCACTTATGTTTGATGATAGCAGTGGAAAACGTAAACGGTCTGAACTTACAAAAATGATTCCTCATGATTTCTATGGAAATATTCCAAGCGATAGTGTGGAAATTCTGTTTAAGCCATGGATTAATCAGTATAAACAGTACACAGACCATATCATTGAACATTGTAAACAATACCGAAAGGATCATAAGTATAAAACTGAAATAACTTTTGATTTAAAAAATTTCTTTCCGTCCATCTCACCATATTTTATATTCGAATATATAACTCAAAAGCTTCAGTTTGTATTAACAGAAGAAGATAAGAAAACTCTTAAGATGGTTTTGACCAAACTTCTAATTTTTAAAATCAATGCAAAGAATTTAGAAGGATGGGAAAGCCAATATTATGGGAAAGAAATATCTAAGACAATCTCTGAACACTATTCTCGCGGTATAGCCCAAGGTTTGCCCCAGTCGTATTTCTTCGGAAATCTCTGTATGATTGAGATTCGGAAGAAGATACTTGATCATGAAGATTTTAAAGACTGCGATTCATTCTTCTACGTGGATGACTCCGTCATCTACATTGGCCAAGACTATGATTTAGACCGTTTTAACAGAACCATAGAGGATTTAAATTCTGCAATAAAGACCATTGGAGATGATAATAACTATCATGGAATTAGACAAATCATAAAATCCATTCTGGGAGAAGAGTATGTGACATTTCAAGAAGGATTAGACACCACCATTAAGTTCCATCCAAATGGAAAGAGTGAGTTTTGTAGAATTGAGGAAGCAGGAATGAGCATAGCGGGTCTGGAGCCTTTGATGAGAAATGCCTCGATGGCTGCCTCTATATACAGCAATGTTGATGAAATTGAGGATATATACTCCAAAGATAAACTTGAAAAAGTTAGCGAACTTATAGATGCAGAAATTTTGCGTCTAAAGTCCAAAATTTCAGAGAGCAAAACAGAAAATCAAGATTCAACTATTGATACTAATTATGAATCACGACTGAAATTAATTAAGCGATATAATAGATTCTATTTGTATAGATTACGTCTTTTAGAGCGACGCTTATCTGATGAAATCTCAAAATCAGATGTAGAGGCATTTATACAAAGATTTAATATCTCCTGTTTTCAGGGTAAATGTAAATTTTCAGAATGTCTGAATAATGTAAAGGAAGCTTGGTTTGAAAAATATGACGAGGAAATCTTCCAAACGGAAGCTCGAATGTTTTTGTCCTTATTGAGATTAACGGATGCTGAACGACTAAAAGATTACATGGTTTGCTTCGAAAGGAATTTGGTCGATGGATTTTGTGGAAATCCTGATTATCTTTTCTTCGGAAAAGATTTTGATGCATCCTATGAACTAAAAAAATGTGGATGCAACGCATACTCTTCGATCTCTCAAAGAGTAAAAGAGTTCATATCTCCAGTACGCTCTTTTTCGACAATTCGACAAAAGAAAAATTTTGAAAAATTTGTAGAAAATCTGCGCAATGAGAGAAACTCTATTAATACTGAAAGTATAACTGATAAAAACGAACAATTTCTACCCTCTTACACAAGTTTCGTATTCAAGAATTCAGAAGAGTATGTGAGAATAATATTGAATGCCTATTATTCAGTTCAAAATGATATTGAACCTAGTAATGCACATACTTTTACTAAAGCTACATCTCGTGGCCTTCACTATACAGAATTAAGAATATTATCAAGGTTACGCAATAAGAACTTCTGCTTAGATGAATTTATAAGAGCCCTACAAGATATAGATGCAAACAATCTAGATAACAAGATGTCCATAGATATGGGGCTTCTTGAAGTTATTCATGTGTTTATATCAAAAGTCAAGGATCCTGAATGGATAGACAATATCATTTTAACTCATAGAGTGGTTAAGGGTTTATGGTATAATGGATCTAAATTCATGAACTCATATACCCTACACAATGAAGAACATGCTGTAACCTTAATTAAGGCTGTTGTGCGCCTAATAAAGGCAATTGATTACCTTAACATTAAGCAAGCCGATTACTATATACTATTTCTGGCATGCTATCTCCATGATGTTAGTATGGTTATTCATCCCAATATTAATAGTTTTTGTAACGGCGATCACGATAGCTTAGCTATAATATCAGAGTTTATTGTAAATGCTCATAACCTATTTAGTAGTTGTTCAACAGATGTGAGCATGTCTGAAACTATGTCTACAGAAGCAAAATTCAAGAAAGTAGGACAATTCATGGTTTCTCAGTTTGAAGCAATTTATAATTATTTTTCTAATAACATTCGCAAAACTCATCCTAAAGAAAGCGCGAAAAAAATCAGAGAATGGCATACTTCTGTTCTCAAACATCTCACACCATTATTACTAACTCATGTAGCAAGGATTTCCGAAAGTCATGGATATGATGCTGATGAAGTGTATGGGAGATCTTCTGATGCGAAAGATTCGCTAATCAGCGAGAAATATTCTATGATTCTTATAAGATTAGCAGATCTTATGGATGTTGCTAATGATAGAATCAACTATAATCTCTTAAGACAGAATGTAAGCCATATGAATCCGTTATCCCAATTCCATTGGATTTCGCATCTCATAACGGACGAGATTCAGATATCTCCAACTTTTGAAATAGACGACAAAACCGACGAGCAAATTGAGAATAGGAAAATTATAGAACGATTGAACTTCAATCTATTTGTTAATGTTAAATTTCTAGAATCCACAAAAAAAGGTTGCGACGTATGTAGATTAAGAAGTAACTTAGATACAAAGATAGTAACCCTTCCACCTGAATATTCAGATTGTGAGGGATTAATGTTAGCTATGTTTGGAAATCCTGTACAATCAAGCAAAGAGACTATTTGTCCAATACTCTGTAAATGGATCGTGAAGAAACACGAATGGTTCATTAATGAACTGATTGCCCTAAATTCATATCTTAATGCCGTCAATGATAGATGGTTTAAAACAGAAATCAGATTCAACATTATTTATCGAGATGATTACCAGCTTGATAAAGACCTATATGATGCAGTTTGTGCCTTCATCAATCCCTGAAGCATAGACGGCAATTGAGTTTTGAGAACAATAATTTCTAGCAATACATACTTAAATAGAGAATTATTCGTTATATTTGTAAATGACAAGTGAGAGAACTTGCGAGCAACGAGTAAGATGATTCCGGTGGCTTCGGCGGAGCAGAGCGATGAAAAGCGATGCAATGCGCCGTAGGAGCAAATGTTGGAGGTTCTGAAAGACATTCTGATAAAGAATTGATTTTTAGGATATAATAAAAGTGGAGTTTCCCAAGTGGGACCACTCCGTAAAGACACTGATTTTCAGTGTCTTTTTTTTATTGTATGTCCGAAATGGGGATAATCTAACGTGTACAAGTCCCGAGTGCGCCGATAGCAGGAAGCACATAGCCAACGGCAAGGGTGTCGGGGATGTCTCCGATTTTAAGCAATACTGTTAAATAACACACCTTTATCCTTGCCCGATTTAGTGACCTCCTATAATTTTGTAGTCTTTATGACCGTTAAAGATATAAATATTGATCGCGTTGTGAATCATTCAAATTTGAAAACCATCATCCTTAAAAAGATTTAATATATTATGTTGAAGATAACCAGGTGTGGGAAGAAGGTAATTGATATAGAAAAGTTATTACTGATCTTGGGGGTTGTGTTGATTCATTCCGACTTCAGTACAGATTTCGATGATATATCATATATTGGGGAGATCGTTATGTTGTGGGGAAGTAAATGTGTTGGCGGTTGCTGTGTCCCGATATTCTTTATGCTTTCTGGTTTCCTTTTCTTTAAAAATGTAAAAGGTTTTTCAGCCTCTGTCTATTTTTCGAAACTAAGGAGTAGAGTTCGTAGTTTGTTGATACCTTATTTAATATGGAATATGCTGGCAGCAGCATTGTTTATTTTTAAGGTCAGGCTTTTGGGCTTTGATGGATATGATGTAATTGTGGATGATTGTATTAGGGTTGTCCCGTTTTTGAGAGGTTTTTGGGATTTGAACAACGGTTATCCTTACGATTTTACGTTTTGGTTTATCCGCCGATTGATGATGTTAGTTGTTCTGTCGCCTGTTTCGTGGCTTATAGCCGTCAATCGCTGGATAATATTTGTATTGTTTGTTGTCTTGATGGCATTTAATGTTGATATGTATGGGCTTGAATATTTTGCGTTGGGAGCTGTTTTTGCCAGGCATAATTTGATATTACACCGTTACAGTGGCAGAATGGTTCTGATGCTGTTTCTTATCGTGACAGCCTTTATGCTGTCGGCAATGAACACCGAGTGGATAATAGATCGCATAATCTTGATTAGAAATGTGTTAGGTGCATTGGTATTCCTTTCTTGTTCGCGCTTTATCACCAGATATGGTTTACTTTCCGGAAAGATCGGAAAGTCGATCGTGAATTCAACATTTATGATATATGGAGTTCATTCGCTCTATCCTACAGTAGTAAGAAAATTATTGGCTGAAATGATTGGAGTGAGCAGTACTTCAGGTTGTCTCGCAGCATATTTCTTAACATGGTGTGTGCTTGTGGTTTCTTCATGGCTTGTATATTTGGTATTGAGAAGGCTTATGCCATGTGTACTTCCGGTGTTGACTGGTGGCAGGATAAGATAGCATATTATCTCAACTATGTAATTATATATAATAATTTAGAATTTTTTTTTTTCGCGCATACGCGTAAATGAAGAAAAATCCGTTATATTGTCATGAGTTATTCAACATCAAGAACAAACCCGGCGCGCTTCCGCGCTCTTACGGGAATGGATGTCGAAACATTCGCAATGGAGTTGTGTGGGGCACATTCATTATTTGTCACTGCAGTCACTAAATGAGTTTATGTTATGACAGTTCGAGAAGAATTATTGGAAGTCAGGACGAGGCTTGAGGGTATCTTCGACCGTAGGGAGCGAGAAGCGGTGATTCTTCTCATCTTCTCCCATGTCAAAGGTTGGAGTAGGGTAGACCTCATTATTAATGAGGGTAAAGAATTGTCCGACTTTGCAAAGCGCGAAATTGATGGCATTGTTGACCGTCTCATCCTCGGCGAACCGATACAATATATCACCGGAAACGCCCGCTTCTACGGAATGGATCTTAAGGTTCGTCCCGGAGTCCTTATACCGCGTCCTGAAACAGAAGAACTTGTCGATTGGATTTGTGACGATGCCGCTGGAAAATCTGACCTCTCCGTCCTCGATATCGGCACAGGATCCGGATGCATTGCAGTAGCCCTCGCAAAGCACCTCTCTTTTCCCTCGGTGACAGCTCTTGATTTTAGTCAGATAGCCATTGAGCAGACAAAAGAAAATGCGGATCTCCAAAAAGTAAAGATAAGGCTGATTGAAGCTGATATGTATAATTGGGATTCTCCGTCAGAGTCTTTCGACATAGTCGTAAGCAATCCCCCTTACATCGCTCCGGATGAAAAATCTGATATGGAGGTCAGGGTAAAGGATTTCGAACCGGAAGAAGCGTTGTTTGTCGACGAAAAAGATCCAATAAAGCCATACAAAAGGATAGAGGAAATAGCTTCAAAAGCCCTGAAACCATCAGGCTCCGTATACGTTGAACTTAATCCCCGTTTTGCCGAAGACGTAAAAGCCTACTACGAATCAAAAGGGTGGCAAGACGTTGTGCTGCGACTCGATTCCTACGGCAAAAAACGAATGCTAAAAGCCTCAAAAGAATGAAACGTCGTCCTCCCACAGCCGAAGAAATGCTCATAAAGATGGCAGGCCTGTGTGCCGGTGCCGAACAATGCACTGCCGACATCCGTCAAAAAATTCTGAAGCATGGATTCTCTGTCGATGAGGCAGAGAAGATGATTTCATATCTATGTGCCAACAAATATATCGACGATTCTCGCTATGCACGCGCATATTCAGTCGACAAAGTGCGCTTCTCGGGGTGGGGTAAATTGAAAATCGGGATGGGATTGCGTGCCAAAGGAATGTCTGATACAGCTATCTCCCAAGCTTTAGACCACATTCCGGAAAATGATTATTTGGAGGCTCTCCGCAAAGTCATGATTTCCAAAGCTCGTTCTCTCGATCTTAAAGAGATAAAAGATCGCCAAAAACTTTATCGGCATCTTGCATCGCGCGGCTTCGAATCCCGGCTCATCATCTCCGCAATAAGAAGTTTCCTTAAAAGCGAAAAAGCCAATCCCGACTAACACTAAATTCATAATTCATAATTAATAGTTGATAGTTGATAGTTAATAGTTGATAGTTAATCGTTAAAATGCCCTCCCTATTATCGGACATAGCTGATTTTTTCATGCCGCGCACCTGCCATTTATGCGGTTGCACCTTGCGTGAGACTGAAAGGATTTTCTGCGTAAGATGCATAGAAACGCTTCCAAGGTCGCTTTATCATCTGATGCCGATGAATCCTATGGAACGTCGCTTTGCCGGCCTCGTCCCATTCGTAAGGGCAACAGGGCATTTCATCTATTCCCGCAACTCCGAACTTGCCGCTGCCATCCACGACATGAAATACCGTCAATTCCCTTCCGTAGGCAAAAGACTTGGCGAAATTGTAGGGGAAGAACTGAATATGGCAGGTTTCTTCGATGGAGCCGATTGCATAGTCGCTGTTCCGATGCATTGGTGGAAGAAAGCTAAGAGAGGGTATAATCAAGCCGACTATATTGCAGATGGGCTTGGCATGGCTACAGGTCTCCCGATAATAAAGCCGCTTGAAGCCATACGTCGCCACAAGACCCAGACTGCCATGACTCTTCAGCAACGCCTTGATAATCTCGCCGGCTCCTTTCATGTCAAAGATCCCGACTCATTGCATGGCAAGGGGGTGGTGCTGGTAGATGATGTCTGCACCACCGGTTCCACACTCCGCTCCCTTGCCGAAGAAATAGCCAATGCCGTCCCCGACTGTCGCCTCTACCTCCTTTCACTCTGCGTCACTGTCTGACATAATCTCACTTCGCTACCACCTCCCCGAGCCACTTGCGTGAAAGTGCCTAAGAAAATATAACCGAAAGAGGCGTGCAATAAAAATAAAAAATATTAAAAAATACTTGCAGATTTGTCAAGATTGTCGTAAATTTGCGTTATAATTGGGAGAATATGTTGATTTGGTGTTTCCCTTTCTCCTCTAAAATATGATATTATGAATACTCCTGACAAAATGCTTGCAGAAAAACTTCTGCAAATCAGTGCAATAAAGCTTCAGCCTTCAATTCCTTTCGTTTGGAGCTCCGGCTGGAACTCTCCGATTTATAACGACAATCGCAAAGCATTGTCGTATCCCGATGTGCGCAACTTCATAAAGATCGAGATGGCGCGTCTCATAATGGAAAATTTCCCCGACGTTGATGCTATAGCATCTGTGGCGAATGGAGCCATCGCATTTGGACTCTTGGCTGCCGACGCCATTGGATTGCCGTTTGCATACGTAAGAGATACCCCTAAAGACCATGGCCTTGAGAATACAATTGAAGGTAATCTTAAGCCCGGTTGGAAGGTAGTGGTGATTGAAGACTTGATCTCCACAGGTGGTAATAGTCTTCGTGCAGTTGAAGCCGTCAATAATGCAGGTTGCGAGGTGATTGGTATGGCAGCGCTCTTCAATTATGAGTTCCCGATAGCCTTGAAACGCTTCCGTGAGGCAAATCTGAATGCAGTGGCTCTATGCACATATACCACAATGCTTGAAGTAGCGGAAAAGATCCACTTCATCAATAATGAAGAGGCTGAGACGCTGCGTGAATGGCGCAAGAATCCTGGGTCTTGGGTGCCGAATCTCCCGGATCCGTTTTAATTGAAAACACTTAACGATAAAACTAAAAATGGCTACATATAAAAGCGACGAAGTCACTTTGAAGGCGTCAGCTCAAAACGTCTACGATCGTCTTAGCAATTTCGAGTCGCTAAAGAATCTATTGGAGCAAGTCCCTGCCGACCAGATACCTGCCGACAAAAAAGAAATGTTCGATAGCATACGTCTCACTCAAGACAGCATTGAGCTTCCGGGTGGACCTGTCGGTGCTATACGCCTTAAAGTAGTGGAACGCACAGCCCCTTCCCGCATCACATTGAAAGGGGAAGGAACTCCGGTGCCGCTTCAGCTTCAGCTCGACATCCATCCCGTAGATGACTCTGCGTGTCGCGCTCAGGCAAAGATAGATCTTGAGATTCCTGCCATGCTTCGTCCCATGATATCGGGTCCAATGCAGAAGATGACAGAGCAATTTGCAAGTGTTCTGCGTTCAATTCCATTCTAATTAAGTGGCAATGCATAATGCATTATGCATTAATAAAGTGAAGGTGCGCCTTTTCGTGTCGCTGATAGCTGTGCTGTCGGCGACTGCGTCGTGCAATCAAGTCGATGACGACCGTATCCCTTCCCTCCCTGTATATATCAACCTCTCAGGGGCGGGAATGTGGAACTCCTATGGAGTTTCCGGGGTTGGAATAAGTAGGGATTTCATCAACTGGCAAGGTGTGCTTAGTCCTGCCGGATTCCCTTTCACTGCCAATACCTACGTAGGATTTGGGGGAGTGCTTTTGATCGGCGGGATAGATCCGTTTACATCCGAAACCAACGTGCCGCTTGCCTACGACTTGGCTTGTCCTGTAGAATGCAGCCAGACTGTCAGAGTAGTCATCGACCAAGATAATTTGGAGGCAGTCTGCCCCGTATGCGGGTCACACTATAATGTCCTGACAGCCGGCGGGGCTCCCGTAGCCGGACCGGCACTTACCGCTAAGTATAAATACGGGCTGCGTAGATATGTGTGCGATCCGGTTCAAGATGGCGGATACATAATTCATAATTGATAGCGTTCGATAGAAGAGATGGAAGAACTAATGTTGATGATATTACGCGGTCTCGTGATAGGCGTGGTGGTCTCAGCCCCGATGGGTCCGGTCGGCATCTATTGCATACAGCGTACACTCGACAAAGGGCGCTTGTCCGGATTCTATACCGGTGTCGGTGCAGCCATTTCCGATCTCATATATTGCCTGCTGACAGGTTTTGGTCTCTCTTTTATAGAAGACTTTATAAGCAATCACCGTGATCCTATACAGTTGCTTGGATCCATTGTCCTGATATTCTTTGGCATCTGGCTTATACGCAAGAAACCCGACGACTCGGTAGCTGTTGACGCTGATCATGGCGCTCCATCCCGGGAAGGCGACATCCTGAAGGGCTTCGCGCTAACTTTCTCCAATCCATTGATTCTTTTCTTGATCATTGGTCTGTTTGCTCAGTTCAATTTTGTCATAGAAGGTATTAAATTCTATCATTACATCCTCGGTTTTATAGGTATTATAGCAGGAGCCTTGGGATGGTGGTGGCTCGTAACCCATTTTGTCGATAAACTTCGTGGGCATTTCAATCAGCGCACCATGAAAGGGATAAATATAGCCATTGGTATCATAATACTTATCTTTGCTTCGGTAGGTATATTCTCCTCAGCCACATCAATGCTTTCAGCCCGGACATTGCCAATTAGCCGGATGGAAGGCTCAATGTCAGCATCTTTTCGAGTGGCAGACACTTCAATGAAAGGCTGGAAAGCCATCTTCCCTTGTAAAGGAGGAAAAGAATTGCAGATAAATGTCACCCCTGCGTCAGAATCTGATCCATTTGGTGATTCGAGTGTAGATGCCCTCCGAATTAAAGTATCTGAAGATAATGGCAAGGTATTGGCTTCAGCTGTTGTGAAAGATGGAATTGATGCATATCGAGGTAAGAATGCATGGAGAATAATACGCGCAGGTACTCTATGGACTCTTTTTGCCGGCAACAGGGAATATAAACATCAGCTAAGTTTCAATTCAGAACTAATTCCAACAGCAGCCCCCGACATCCTTTCCCTGCGTCCGGGAGGAATATCGGTTACCGATCGACACTTCGATATGTCAGCTGATGAATTGTCCGGCTCCTCTGAGACGGATATTTTTTTATCATTAGATACGTTGAAGGTCAGCCGCACAGATCTGTCCGGCATTTATTCGCTCCTCGACTTTGAGTTTGACGAGGCATACGCCAAGTCCGGAGGTATGTATCGCATAGCAATCTTGCCTGATGAAGAGTCCGGAGCATTTGACGTCTTTTATTTAGGTGGAGCAAAGGTCAATGCCGCTATGTGGCAGCCAGGAATGAAGAAAGCACGGCTAATGCCTACAGCGTTTGGAAATGTGTATAATGTAGAGTGGATTGATGCAGAAGGGGCTTTGATGAATAATGACGTTCAAGGTGAGTTTGATGCTCTCGCGTCTTCCTTGACTATCAAGTTTCCTTATCAGAATAGCTCAATGCGGTTTCGCAAAGAATGAATCCGAAACTCCGGCATGAGAATTTGATGGCAAAGTAGACATTACCAGCCTCCGGAAGCTCCACCGCCACCGGTGCGTCCACCACCGAATCCACCGCCGAATCCGCCACCGAATCCGCCGCCACCACGTCGGCGTGTGGCTGCTCCAAGAGCTGCTGCGGTTGCCATTGCAGCTGCCATGTCTTTCTTTGGAATCTTATGCCACTTGTCGTCTTGCTTTCCGCAATATTCGCACCGATATTGCGACACTCCTTCTCCATCTGAATGGTAGGTAGGCTGGCGCATAGTCCTGTTTCCTACGAAGTGGTAAGCTCGGGTGCCGCAATGAGGGCATTGTGTATATGGAGAATTGTTGGAAATGAAAGCATTTACTTCTGTATTTCCGCACTTGTCACACTTGTGTACATCATAATGCACCGATCCTATCTTCTCTTCAAATTGCTGGCTTGGAGTCAATGATCCCAATGCCTCGTTACCTTTCAGAAGATGCATCTTCCCTCCGCATACATCACATTTGCGAGTCCCGTATCGGGCTTTACGGTAATGATATAGAGCAAGCAAATAGAAAGGTAGAGCAGTAAGGAGAGTGCCGATCGAAAGAAATGCAAGCAGAGTGAGGCTTGATCTCCAGTCAAAAGCCTTTTCAGAGGCGGATTTCATCTTTCGTGTCTTGATCCGATGTGAGATATAGCTTCCGGCAGCCAACACCCATAAAATTGCAGCTACGGCTCCTAAGAATCCCATCCATGTCTCTTTGCTTATGGGGGCTACATCCATACCGGAATAATTGTCAGAAAGCTCCGAACGCAATTCCTCGGCATATTCCGGATCAGACATAATCTTGGAAATCATTGAGGTGGCTTCATCTACGGCGCAATCAAGGCAATCATTCCTCATGTTGGGTACTACGGTCTCGCGGATAATATGACTGCAAGTGATGTCCGGCAACACGCCCTCCACCCCATATCCTGTCTGAATCCTCACCTGTCGGCTGTCAGGCGATATTAGCAAAAGCACTCCATTGTCATTGTCTTTTTTGCCGAGTCCCCATTTCGTAAAGACTTTTTCCGAAAAATCAGCGATGTCATAGTCGCCGATCGAAGGCACTACAGCCACAGCCACTTCAGCTGAAGTGGTTTCTCGAAGCTGTTGAAGCCGTGCGTTGACTTGGCTTTTAGCAGAAGCGCTCATCAGTCCCTCCGGATCAGCCACATACTCATATCTGTTAGCCAAATTAGGATTGACTATCTCCTCCGGCTCATAATCCCGTCCAAACGCCGGAATATAATTTAAGAGACTTAGTATTAGTAGTAAGCAAATTCCGAATGAGTTTCTGCTCCACTTAGGTTTTATATTTATCATTAATAATTCTCTTTTATACTTAATACTCAATACTTAATACTTAATACTTAATACTTAATACTCATATTCATCACACCGCCGGCAACGTATGTCCGTTGAGCGTCCTGAAGAGGTCGAGCGCATAGACGTCAGTCATAGCCG
>CAMWQY010000034.1 GCA_947176355.1 uncultured Porphyromonadaceae bacterium | reverse complement strand
GACCACCAATGCCGAAAAGCGATACGTAGGAGGAGACATATCTCTGCTTCCTCTTTACGAAGAAGCAGGCGCAAAATATAAGACACATGAAGGTGAACCTATTTCAGATGTTCTCTCTTTCTGCAAGCAAGAGGGTATGAACGCAATGAGAGTTCGTGTTTTTGTCAATCCCGAAGATTATTCAGGGAAAGATGCTGATCCAAATGCTTGCCAAACAATTGAGTCCGTACTCCCTCTTTGCAAACGAATTAAAGATCAAGGGTTTGACCTTGTGCTCGACTTTATGTATTCCGACACTTGGGCAGACCCGGCAAAGCAATGGACTCCTAAACAATGGAAAAATCTAAATGATGAAGAGCTTTGCAAGGCTGTGCATGACTATACAAAAAATTCTTTGACTTTGCTGAAAGATGCCGGTGTGATACCCGATTTCATTCAGACTGGAAATGAAATAAGCTATGGCATGCTTTGGGGATCAAACACCGATTCAGAAAGTAGTCTAAAGAAAACTTTCATGGGCAGCGACAAAAACTGGAAGCGACTGGGAGATTTGCTAAAGAATGCAATCGCTGCGTGCCATGAAGTATGTCCGGATGCTAAAATTATTCTCCACACTGAGAGAGTAGCGGCACCAAACGTGCAGCGGAATTTCTACAATCAAATGAAAAATCTCAATGTTGATTATGACATAATAGGCATCAGTTATTATCCTTATTTCCATGGATCTTTGAGTAAGCTCGAAACAGCCATAAATGATTTGGAAGCAAATTTCAAGGATAAGGATATAATGGTAGTCGAAACCGGGTATTCATACAAATGGGAAGTGCCGGGGACATCTGAAAAAGTGGATTATCCATATTCAGATGAAGGTCAGAATCAATTTGCAAAAGACTTGGTAAACATGCTTTTGAAACATGACCAAGTGATTGGATTGCTGTGGTGGTGGATGGAATATAATGCCTTTGGAACTTCACTCAGCGGGTGGTATAACGCCCCACTATTCGACAGCCAGACAGGAAAAGCAACATCAGCTTTGACTACACTCTGCAGTTTTGCAAAAGACAACAATAGTGTCAATACCATTTATAAGATAAAAGATTCAAATGTCAAATGGTATGACATTCAAGGCAATGAAGTGACCGGCACAACTATGAATCATGGTCTATTTATATCATCAGATGGACGAAAAATACTTAAATGATAATATATTACAAATAAAAATAACGGCTTTTAAAAGTGAGAGACAAAAATCATCTCTCACTTTTTTTAATATTAGTTTTGCAATTACATAGAAAATTTGTAATTTTGCGTCGCATTTGGTTCATGTCAATAATGACATGGAGTAAAAGGGAACACGGGTGAGAATCCCGGACAGTCCCGCTGCGGTATTTCTGTTCACGGCATTTCGCCGTGGATTTTATTGGCAAAATGTCACTGAGATGCGACAGGCATCATGGGAAGGCTCCAATAAGATATGCAGATAAGTCCGAAGACCTGCCTGATGCTTTATTAATGTTTTTCTTTCCAGGATGAGAAGACATATAGCGTTGATTTTTGCATTTTTGGCTACTAAAGCCATTTCAGCGTCGGACATAGAAAATGCCGACACATTGACTCATACCCTCAGCGAACTGAATGTATTTTCTGCTCCTGCACCCAAAGAAGCAGTGAGCACTACTCCTATACGCATTACAGATCAAAAGCAGATGCTTCGCACCGGTGTTGGAGATGTGTCTGACGCATTGACTCGAATGCCAGGAGTCAATCTTCGGGATTATGGTGGAGCCGGAGGTTTGAAGACTGTGTCTGTCAGAGGATTCGGAGCGGGCCATACAGGTGTAATTTTTGATGGAGCACCGCTAAGCGATGTGCAGAGTGGACAAATAGACTTATCTCGATATTCGATCGACAATGTCAAGAATGTATCCATGGTCATTGGCGACAACGAAGACATTTTCATTCCCGCACGCTTAGCTGCTTCCGCTGCCACAGTGAGCATATCCACAATGCCGGTGATCAATAAAACTGATCTCAGCATAAAAATGCGTGTTGGCTCTTTTGGTTTCTATAATCCTTTTCTTCGTTTTGGCACCTCTCTATCTGAGAAGACTGCATTCAATATAATTGGAGAGTTTACTCATGCTGAAAACGACTATCCGTTTAAACTCCGGAATGGTGAACTCATCACTGATGAGAAAAGGACCAACAGCCGGATGAACAGCGGCAATGCTGAAGTCAACTTTATCTGGAAGATCAATACGGGGAATACCATCTCAGCCAAAGCATATTATTATAATAGCAACCGTCAACTCCCGGGGCCGGTAATTTATTACAATAACGTAAGCAAAGAACGTCTCCACGAGAGCAATGCAATGGCGCAGGTACATTGGCGTTCGAGGCTTTCTGATGTCTTAATGCTCAATGGCCTTCTGAAATTCAATCATGCAG
The DNA here is from genome assembly GCA_947176355.1 of uncultured Porphyromonadaceae bacterium. Classification (GTDB taxonomy): domain Bacteria; phylum Bacteroidota; class Bacteroidia; order Bacteroidales; family Muribaculaceae; genus Lepagella. The sequence goes on along the minus strand of CAMWQY010000034.1, from coordinate 11,432 downwards.
TTTCGAAATATCACGACGAAAACGGGAAATATCCCGGAGGCATACTCGACCAAAATTATTGGCAACGAGAGTATTATACATCGTGGGCACTCCTTTATACCCCAACATACAACTGGAATCTTGACTACTCCGTCGATTATTTCTATAATAATCTAAATAGTAATTTGACGACAGACTCCAAGCCATTCCGTAACAGCATTTTGCAATCTGCCACCGCAAAGTTTCGCACCCAAAGCCTTACGGTGATGGCTCGCCTGCTATATTCCATTTATCTTAACGGAGCAAAGAATGGAGCGTCTGCCAAAGATGCCCGACGACTTTCTCCATCGATAAGTCTCGCTTACCGTCCGATATCGTCGCAACTTCTTTATTTGAGAGCTTCATACAAAAATATATTCAGAATGCCGACATTCAATGAAGCTTATTTCGACCATTACGGTAGTCTGGACGTCTTGCCAGAATCAATCGATCAGCTCAATTTAGGAGCAACATATACTATCAGTGGAAATCTACCGTTGGCGGCGACTTTCACTCTTGATGGATATGTAAATAACATCCACGACATGATTGTTGCTGTACCTTTCAATATGTTTGTATGGAGCATGGTCAACTTAGGCAAAGTGCGCACATACGGATTGGATGCAGCTGCAGAAATCTCAATGTCGGTTGGAAAGAAACATGATATAACGTTGAATTTCAACTATAGCTTCCAAAGAGCAATGCCACTCACAAATCCGGAATCGAGCGAATGGAAAAAGCAAGTTGCCTATATTCCTCGGCATTCCGGATCAGCAGCAGTGAGCTACGAAAATCCTTGGGTCAACATCTCATTCTCCGGTACGGGCGTTTCTGAACGCTTCACCACCAACAATAACCTTCCGGCTACACGCATAGACGGCTACATGGAATTTGGAGTGACAGCTTGGAGATCTATTCCAATTAAGAAGCATACGATCGACCTCAGATTTGACATACAAAACATTTTTAATAAGCAATATTATATTGTAGCACGGTATCCTATGCCGGGCAGGCAATTTAAATTTTCATTCGCTTTTACTTATTGAATGTGTTTCGACTTTATAGAAATATTTCAGAAATACACGGATAAATATAGAACTATAAACTTGAATTAAAATGAAAAAAATTACATCTTTGATGCTTTTTACAGCATTCACATTAGGCTTCTCTTCCTGTAGCAAAGAGGATGAACCGAACCTACCAAATCCGGATGTACCTACGGTAGCGGAAGGAATCTTTATCTTAAATCAAGGTAATCACGGCAAGCAGATTGAAGGCAGCCTCACTCTCATTGACTATTCTTCCAAATCTGCATCACAGAATCTCTTTCAGAGAGCAAATGGACGCAGCCTTGGAGCTACACCGCAAGGAGCCGTAGTGTATGGCAGCAAAATATATTTGGCCATCTACGAATCGAATGTCATCGAGATAATTGACCGGAGTAGCTATAAATCATTAAAACAGATTTCCCTATCTGATGCAGAAGGTCAAAGTCCTCGCGCTCTCGTAGCTAAGGACGGAAAGGTATACATCTCAATGTTTAATGGGTATGTGTCTCGTCTTGACACCCTTTCACTCTCTATCGAAAAGAGCGTAAAAGTTGGTCCTAACCCTGAGATTATGGCAATAAAAGGGGATTTTCTGTATGTGCCGAATTCGGATGGCATGAACTGGAAAAATGGATATGGCACAACTGCTTCAAAAATAAATCTGAAAACTTTCTCTGTGGAGAAAACTTTTGAAGTAGGTCTTAACCCATGTCAATTCGCTTCAAATGGCACAGATCTTTTCTTGCTATGCAAAGGCAATTACGGAGATATTCCTTCCAAGGTATATCGTCTTGACAGCAATGACAATTCCACAGAAGTGTGCGAAGCCACTCTCATGGATATCAAAGACAACAAGCTTTATTATATCAATGCTCCTTTCAAGGCTACTGAGATCTCCTACTTTACATACGACATTGCATCGGGATCAAAGACTAAAATGCTTAGTGACAATGGAGTAGAAAGCCCTGCTTGCTTAGGAGTAGATCCTGTCAATGGCAATATCATAGTGACTTCTTACTCAATGGACAACGGAGTGGCCAGCTATTCTACTGATGGCTACGCCAAGGTCTATAATTCTAATGGCAGTCTTATCAACCGTTACGAGGTTGGAGTCGGACCTTGTGCAGTCTTCTTCAATTATAATTGATGATGAAATTTTTTCTTTATTTTTTGCCGATAATGGTCTTGCCACTGTTTGCCTCTTGCGGGGCGAACGGTGGCAGCAACCATGCTATGCCTGAAGGTGACACTATTCCTATAAAATACGTGACCAACCTCACAATGGTGGACTATGGTGACTACATAAAGGCTGATTTCCGTAATCCTTGGGATACGACAAAGAACTTACAGACGTTTCTGCTCGTCCCTCATGACAGTGAACTTCCAGCCGACCTTCCAAAAGGAACCGTAGTGCGTACTCCTTTATGCAGATCTATCGTATATACATCGGTGCATAATAGTCTTATTGAGGAACTCGGGGCTTCCGAAGCTGTAGTTGGAGCATGCGACACAAAATATATTCGAAAGCCAAGTATTCGCAGACGAATCGACGAAGGGACAATAGCTGATTGCGGCACAAGCATGGCTCCTAATATCGAAAAAATCTTGCAACTTAAACCCGATGCAATCTTGCTTTCTGCTTTTGAAAATTCAAACGACCACAATAAAGTGGCACAGACAGGAATTCCAATCATCGATTGCACTGACTATATGGAATCTTCCCCATTGGCAAGGGCAGAGTGGATGAAATTTTTTGGCCGTCTCTATGGCAAAGGAAATGTAGCTGATTCCATATTTGACGCTACAGAAAAATCTTACCTTGAGACTAAAGCCTTGGTAAAAGATGTGAAAAATCGTCCTATTGTACTTACCGATTTAATTTATGGACAATCATGGGGAGTTCCGGCAGCTTATTCCACGACCGGAGTGCTAATAGAAGATGCCGGAGGGAAGAATCCTTTTGATACTTTCAAGACTACCGGTAGCGTTCAGCTTTCGCCGGAGGAGGTATTATACAAGGCAAAAGATGCTGACGTATGGATATTGAAGTATTCACAAGACATTCCTGTGACATTATCTCAACTTGCAAAAGACAATCCGATTTACTCCAAATTCAAAGCGTACAAAATTGGCAATATTTATGGATGCGACACTGAAGGAACAACATATTTTGAAGATGCCGCTTTCCATCCTCATTGGATTTTAGCAGAATATGTCAATATGTTCCATCCGGAATTAGGAGAATTTGAAGGCAATCATCATTATTATAAAAATATACAAAAGTGAAATTTTTCTGGATCATATTGTCGGTCATTTGTCTTCTTATAGCCTCGCTTTTCATAGGAGCGGTGCATATAGAGCCCGGACAGGTGCTTGATGCCTTACTGAGAAAAGGAGAGGATGATGCCATCAATTTTATCATACTTGGAAGTCGATTTCCACAAGCCATGACTGCACTACTTGCAGGAGCTGCTCTCGCAGTGTCCGGATTAATGATGCAGACGATGTTTCGCAATCCACTTGCCGGACCTTCCATATTGGGTATCAGTTCGGGGGCAAATCTTGGCGTGGCTTTGGTGATGTTGCTGATGGGAAGTTCCGTAACTATCGGATCTCTTGCTTTTTCCGGATATGTATCTATCATTATCGGAGCTTTTGCCGGAAGTATCTTGATAATGGGATTGCTTATACTCCTCTCAACAGTATTACGCAACGACCTGATGCTAATCATAACCGGTGTGCTAATCGGATATCTGACATCATCTATCATCACTTTGCTCAACTATAGCGCTTCTGCACATGGAGTGCAGAGCTACATAATGTGGGGAATGGGAACTTTCAATAGTGTCAGTCTGAATCAGCTTCCCGTATTTGCCATAATTGTAGTGATTGGTCTTGTCTTGTCTTTAATACTTGTCAAACCTCTTAACGCCCTGCTGCTTGGGGATGATTATGCACGAAGTCTCGGCATTCCTATCAAGACAGTGCGCAATCTGCTTCTTCTTGCCACTGGTATTCTGACAGCTGTCACTACCGCTTTCTGCGGACCCGTAGCTTTTATTGGCTTGGCTGTGCCTCATATTGCCCGCATGATATGGAGGACAGACAATCATCGTGTCCTTATGCCTGCCACTATGCTCGTCGGAAGTGCAGTGGCTCTTTTATGCTGCATCATCAGTGTGCTCCCATCTGCCGGAATTGCTCCAATAAATGCCGTAACACCCTTGATAGGCGTACCTGTTATATTATACGTAGTCATTCGCCGCCGTTAATACAATGAAAACTTCTATAGAATTAAAAGACGTAACTACCGGATATAAAAACAAACCGGTCACAGACAATATTAATGCGTATTTACTTGCGGGTGAATTGACATGTCTGTTAGGTCCTAATGGTGCAGGAAAATCTACTCTATTAAAGACCCTTAGCGCTTTTATCCCTCCACTGTCCGGGGAAATTATATTAGAGGGCAAGAATCTTAAAAATATAACTGCGAGAATTCTTGCCCGAAGCATTGCTGTAGTGCTGACTAACCGTCCTTCCACAATGAATATGACAGTGGAAGAATTAGTAGCCGTTGGCAGAAGTCCATATACATCATTTTTTGGCGCACTTCATGCTGCCGACAAAGAAGTTGTCGACAAGTCGATCAGCCTTGTTGGTATCGACGACCTTCGACACCGCAACGTCAATACCCTTAGCGACGGAGAGCGACAAAAAGCATTGATAGCAAAAGCGCTTGCTCAGCAGACACAAATTATATTTCTTGACGAACCGACTGCATTCCTCGACTATCCAAGCAAAGTGGAGATAATGAAACTTCTCTATAAAATAGCTAAGGATGAAGGCAAGACAATATTCATGTCGACACATGATCTGGAGCTCGCCCTGCAGATTGCCGACAAGATTTGGCTACTCGACAAGACCCATGGCTTGCATATTGGGATACCCGAAGACCTTGCTTTCCGTGGACTGCTCGGTGATTACTTTGAGAGAGGTGGGTTACGCTTCAACTATTCCACCGGACAATTTGAAATAGAGCATGATAAAAAGGGGGTAGTCAGGCTCAAAGGCAGCGGGCGTCTGCACGACATGGTGAAGAAAGCCCTGAAAAGGATAGGTTATGATTCAAGCCCTGATGCCGAAGGATTTGTGATTGAGATAAGAAATGAGCAGGATGGGCATGAGTATATAGAGTGTGATGGCAGCGCTCTGCCATCTATTGAAAGTCTTGTCGCGAAATTAAGACGCCAGGAAAATTTATAATATTTCCTCCATTCCTACTTTAAGGGGTTTCAATCCTATTGCTTCATAGAATCTCATCGCAGAAGGATTGCATTGCCATACATTCAAGGTGATGTTGTAGAAGCCATTTGCTTTGGCATATTCTTTTACAAAATTGTAAAGTTGTGTGCCGATACGTTTACCACGACTCTCTTCGCTCACGCACAGATCATCTATATAAAGAGTCTTGATAGGCACCAGATGCTTTGAATCGGTGTTATCTTCTACAATACAAAAGCAATATCCCTCAACAAATCCATTCTCACCTTCATAGACAAAAACAGGAGTGAGCGGATTTTGGATAATTTTCAAGACTTCCTCCGGAGAATACTTTGTGTGTCCTTTTATAAATATATCAGGACGCCCTTCTGCATGTACATCATTGACTTGATGAAGCAATTTCATCACACTGTCGAGATCTTTTATTTGTGCAAATCTTATCATAACTATCAGTTTTATATCATTTTAAACCATTCAATAACTTTTTACCCACTATTGAAAAGTCTACGAAAAGTATGTTCTTAATACAATGTAATGACGTTTTATCAATGTGAATGGTTTAAAATCACCTTAAATTTTGTAAATACCATTATTTTCGCTAAATTTGCATCTTGTAATGAATATCCTTTTGACGATAAATCAAATACTTCTTATTGACCACACCCATGAAATTATCAACACGACTGACTTCATTAGCTGTCGCTATAGCAAGCCTCTCGGCTTCAGCAGCCACCCCTATCATTTTTTTCGACCGACCCGCCGATTTCTTTGAGGAAACTTTCGTAATCGGAAATGGCACTCAAGGCGGTATTATCTATGGCAATCCTTCTAAAGAACGCATCTCTTTAAATGACATTACATTCTGGTCCGGAGAGCCGGATTCTACCGTATATACACCGGAAGCCTATAAAGCCATTCCCGAAATTAGAGCAGCCATTGACTCAGGCGATTATCAACTTGCACAAGAACTTCAGAAAAAAGTGCAAGGACACTACACAAACAACTATCAGCCTATCGGAAATCTTTTTATAGACTTCGCTGACAAATCTGAAGCTTCCAATTACTCCAGGAAGTTGAATCTCGCCGACGCTACAGCGAAAGTAGTTTATACTAAAGGAGACAACGAAATAACAACAGAATATATTGCCTCTGCTCCGGATAGTATAATAGCAATTAAAATCACTTCACAAAAACCAATCGATTTTACTATCTCCTTTGAGTCCCCAATCAAAAATTATTCAGTAAGATCTTCGAAAAATAGCATCATTGCAGAGGCAAGCGCCTCTTATTCCTCTCTGCCAAGCTATGTAGATCTTCCTGCCGACCAGAAATTTCTTTATGATGAATCACGTGGCATTCGGTTTCGCACCGATATCAGAGCTTTGACTCCAAACGGCACTGTATCTGCCGCCAATGACGGATCATTGTCAGTCACAAATGCGACTCAAACCATGATTTTAGTAGCAATAGCTACTAATTTCAACGGTGCAGATAAAAATCCCTCCACTCATGGCACCGACTTTAGGTCAATTGCATCCCGAAAGGCTGATAGAGCGGAGAAGAAATCATTCAACGAACTTCTGAAACGTCATATTTCCGATTACACAGCACTCTTCTCACGTGTAAATATCGACTTAGGAGAATCCCCAGCCGCTCTAAACGAGATGCCAATAGACCTACGTCTCAAAAATTATACAGACAACACTGCATACGACCCTGATCTTGAAGAACTTTACTTCGATTATGGCAGATACTTGCTGATCAGCTCTTCTCGGACTCCAAAAGTACCTGCTAATCTTCAAGGCCTATGGAATGAATACCTTCTCCCGCCATGGAGCTCTAATTACACAACAAACATTAATGTCGAGGAAAACTACTGGCCTGCTGAAGTGACTAATCTCAGCGAGCTTCACATGCCCCTCCTTACTTTCATAAAGCAGCTTCCAATCACCGGCAAAGAGACAGCTCGAGAATACTATGGTGTAGAACGAGGTTGGTGTCTTGGGCATAATTCCGACATCTGGGCTATTACTAATCCTGTCGGCCTCAACTCAGGCGACCCTCAATGGGCAAACTGGAATATGGGAGGAGCTTGGATTGCTTCTCATATTTGGGAACATTTCCTATTTACTCGCGATCTTGATTTCCTCAGAGAATATTATCCTACACTTAAAGGGGCAGCTGAATTCTGCCTTGACTGGATGATTGAGGACAAAAACGGCAACCTCATCACCTCACCATCAACGTCTCCGGAAAACAATTTCATCGCACCGGATGGGAAACCGGTGGCAACCTCTGCCGGGGCATACGCAGATCTCGCAATGATACGCCAATGTCTTGCCGATACACGTGATGCTGCCATTGCTCTAAATACTGACAGTGAACTCGTGAAAGAAATTAACGTCGCTCTTGATAAAATTGCGCCCTACCGTATTGGAAAATCCGGACAGTTGCAAGAATGGGCAGAAGACTTCAAAGAGCAAGACCCGCAGCACCGCCACCAATCACATCTTTATGGTCTCTACCCGGGACATCACATATCCCTTTCAGAAACTCCGGAACTTGCAAAAGCAGCGGCTAAGACTCTCGAGATAAAGGGTGATAATACTACCGGTTGGAGTACCGGATGGCGTGTGAACCTTCAGGCTCGACTTGCTGATGCAGATCGGGCTTACAGTATGTACCGCAGACTACTCAAATATGTGAGTCCGGACAAATACAATGGCCCTGACAAACGACGTGGTGGAGGCACTTATCCCAATCTTCTCGATGCTCACTCACCTTTCCAAATCGACGGTAACTTCGGTGGCACCGCAGGTGTCGCAGAAATGATACTGCAATCTACACCAACGTCTATCACTTTGCTGCCGGCGCTTCCCCATCAGTGGAAGGATGGGTCTGTAACCGGCTTGCGCACTCGTTGCGGCGCTACAGTTGATTTTGATTGGAAAGACGGAAGAGTGGTATCTGCAATTATCTCATCCAACAATAATGAAAAAATAAATCTCAAGGCTAATGGTAAGGATATTCCCATTGAATTAGTTGCCGGGAAGACTGCATTTTTAGATTTTTAATACGAGGAAATCAAAAATTTTCACTTTTATTGAATTTTCTCAATAAATTTTATTAACTTTGCAAGAGAAGTAGGAGGATAGCCAAATTTCATCCTATTTCTTCTCTTAATAACGAACCAAATAATACTAACGAACAACTCATCAGAAACACCATGAAAAGATTCGCATTCAAAATGTTTCTTAAGCCCGGCTTCGAAGCCGAGTACGAAAAACGTCATGCACAGCTGTGGCCGGAACTCAAAAAACAGATAGCAGACTCTGGTGTGCGCAATTATTCTATATATTGGGATAAGGATACCAACATTCTATTTGGATATCAGGAAGTGATCGGAGATTCAAACTCTCAGGATGCAGAAGCTGCCGATGAAATCACTCGCAAATGGTGGGACTTCATGGCAGACATCATGGAGGTAAATCCTGACAACTCACCTGTCACAGTACCTATCAAAGAAGTGTTCCATCTTGATTGATCCCTCAGGAAATGACTAAGACTTATCATCTCGCCGTAGACCTTGGCGCCACTTCCGGACGTACGATCCTCGCTTCTTTCGATGGAAAGAAAGTCGACATGCAGGAAATCGCACGCTATCACTATCCGATGCTCCCTATCGGTAGCCACCAATATTGGAATCTTCCCCTTATCTATCAGCATATCCTCGAATCTATGAAGAAATGTGCTGATATTCTTGCTGAAATGCCCGAAAAACCTTCTCTCAAGACTATCGGCATCGACACTTGGGGATGCGATGTTGCGTATTTCCTCAAAGATGGTAGCATTGCAAGCCTTCCATACTGCTATAGAGACACTCATACCGTGGGAGCGGTAGACCGTTTCTGCAAAGACATGCCTAAAGAAGAGGTGTATGCAAGAACAGGCATCCAGTTTATGGACTTCAACACTCTCTTCCAGCTTGATACTATCAGGCGAAACAATCCTGAAGTTCTCGACAATGCAGATAAAATCCTCTTTATTCCCGACGCTCTCTCATATATGCTGACTGGTAAAGCTGTCACTGAACGTACGGTAGCTTCTACATCTCAGATTCTCAATCCAAATACGGGAGAACTTGACGACGTGCTTCTTGCAAAAGTAGGTCTTTCACGCGACAAGTTTGGACCGATGATAGAGCCGGGTGAGGAAATCGGAACTCTTATTCCTCGTCTTGCTGAATTGACCGGACTGGGCGAAGTCCCGGTCGTAGCAGTTGCCGGCCATGACACTGCTTCTGCTGTAGCTGCCGTGCCAACTCCTGACAAAGATTATGCTTATCTAAGCTGTGGCACATGGTCGCTGCTCGGCATTGAAAATGAAGGACCAATCATCACTGAAAAAAGTCTTGAATACAACTTCACCAATGAAGGTGGCGTAGATAATACCATCCGTGTGCTCAAGAATATCACCGGACTCTGGCTCTTCGAGCGTTGCCGTGAGGAATTCAAGGATGCTCCTTCTGATATTTCTGAGCTTGCAGCACTCTATCTTGAAAGCGAATGCCCGAGCATTGTAAATCCGGATGATCCCGCATTTGCAAATCCTGTGAGCATGACAAAAGCTATCGACGAATATTGTGAAAAAACGGGTCAACCAAAACCGGAAACTCCTGCAGACTACATCAGAGTGGTCTATAGAAGTCTTGCTCACAGATATGGAGAAATCACAGAATGGCTCCGCGAACTATCACCCGTTGAGATCAAACGTTTGCACGTGATTGGCGGTGGTTCACGCAATAAACACCTGATGCAGATGGCTGCCGATACTCTTGGCATACCTGTTGTGGCAGGTCCTGCAGAATGCACTGCACTCGGCAATGTTCTGATGCAGCTCCGCGCTTGCAAATCGCTTTCATCACTCAAAGATATGCGCGAAGTAGCCATTAATTCAACTGAGACAATAACATATAACCCTTGCAAATAATAACTAACCAAATTTTCAATCATACATTATGAAAGAAGAACTTATCCAGAAGGCTTATGAAGTAGCCAAGGAAAGATATGCCGCTATCGGCATTGACACAGACAAAGTGCTCGAACAAATGCAGGATTTCCACCTCAGCATGCACTGCTGGCAAGCTGATGACGTGACCGGTTTCGAACCTCGCGAAGGTGGGCTGACCGGTGGTATCCAAGTCAATGGAAATTATCCCGGACGTGCTCGCAATATCGAGGAGCTCCGCAAGGACGTACTTTACGCTATGAGCCTTATCCCGGGCAAACACCGTCTTAACCTGCACGAAATCTATGGTGATTTCCAAGGAAAGTTTGTAGATCGCGATGAAGTGACACCCGAATATTTCCAAAGCTGGATTGAATGGGCAAAAGAACACGATATCAAGCTCGACTTCAACTCTACTTCATTCTCTCACTCAAAGAGTGGAGACCTTTCGCTCTCTAACCCGGATAAGGGCATTCGCGACTTCTGGATTGAGCATTCAAAGCGTTGCCGCGCTATCTCTCAGGCCATCGGTGAGGCTCAGAACGACCCATGTATCATGAACACTTGGGTTCACGACGGCAGCAAAGATATCACTCTTAATCGCTCACTCTATCGTGAACTTCTAAAGGGTTCGCTCGACCAGATATTCGAACATCGCTACGACATGATGAAAGACTGCGTAGAGTCTAAAGTATTCGGTATCGGTCTCGAAAGCTACACTGTTGGCAGCAACGACTTCTATACAGCATACGCTGCTCAGAAGAATATGATGATCACTCTCGACACCGGTCACTTCCATCCCACTGAGAGTGTTGCCGACAAGGTAAGTGCTATGCTTCTCTTCGTTCCTGAATTGATGCTCCACGTTTCTCGTCCAATCCGTTGGGACTCTGACCACGTGACTATCATGGACGATCCAACTATGGATCTTTTCAGCGAAATCGTTCGTGCAGGCGCTCTCAACCGCGTTCACTATGGTCTCGACTACTTTGACGCCACTCTCAACCGTATCGGTGCTTACGTAATCGGTAGCCGTGCTGCTCAGAAGTGTATGCTCCGCGCTCTTCTTGAGCC
>CAMWQY010000033.1 GCA_947176355.1 uncultured Porphyromonadaceae bacterium | reverse complement strand
CGATGCGAAGCAGGCCGCAATCATTGCGAGCTTGCCATAATCGAGTCGCGAAGCAATAGTTTATAGTTCATCGTTGAAAAAACTCTGCCTCTTTGCGCCTCTGCGTGAGATCTTTGCGAACATAGGAAAATTGATTTATTTGATTGATAGGTCAGTCTGATATTTCATCTTGCAAAATTACAAAAAATATTCCGATTATTCCGCATCCCCCAATATGTTATATAGCATGAAATCCAATGCCCGATGTCAAGCAACGTAATAAAGCATGCTTCTAAATTATTCTCAATTCTAAATTCTAAATTCTAAATTATTCCCAATTCTCAATTATTAAAAATTAATTTATTATCTTTGCATCATGATTTCGCCTATCCAGTCACTTCAGGAGCAACGTCGGCTCCTTCAAATTGAATATGAGGAAGAAAAACGAGCTTTCTCAGAGCTTTCTGCCCAGATTGGGCTATCTCGTCTCGCCGAGCGTGGCAACGCTTGGCTGGGGATAACTGTATGCCGAGTCTTCTACAATTCCCTCAACCAAAGGGTGATTGAAATTTCCCACAAAGATTCCGATTCAGATGACGACCATAATTTTGAATATGGCAAACCTGTAGCTTTCTTCACATTATCTGAAAAATCGTCCGGCAAACCCTCATTCCCATTTACGGGGACCGTCAGCTACGTGGATGGGGAACGTATGGTGGTCTCCATACCTGAAAATGCAGATGTCTCGTCCCTTTCATCAGCACAATCTGCCGGTGTCATGCTTTCTTTTGATGAGACATCATATAAAATGATGTTTGAGGCAATCGACCGCGCAATAAAAGCAAAAGGCCGACTCGCCGAGCTCCGTGATCTATTCTATTCACGTAGAAAAGTCGCAGAACTGACTTTCGCTCCACTCGGGTTTCCCTATCTTAATAAAACTCAGGAAACAGCTGTCAACAAAGTGCTATGCGCTAAAGATGTGGCAATTGTGCATGGCCCTCCCGGCACCGGCAAGACCACCACTCTCGTAGAAGCTATTGTCGAGACTTTGCGTCGCGAACCGCAGGTTCTTGTATGTGCACAAAGCAATATGGCAGTAGACTGGATTAGCGAAAAACTCGTCGATAGGGGAGTGCATGTGCTCCGTCTCGGCAATCCTTCACGCGTCAACGACAAGATGCTCTCTTTCACATACGAACGCAGATTTGAATCGCATCCCGATTATCCCGATCTTTGGAGTATCCGAAAGGCAATCCGCGAACTTCGCAGTGCCAAGCGTCGTGGCTCCGACCAGTGGCATCAGAAATTGGATCGCCTGCGCAGCCGTGCCACAGAACTTGAAATCCGTATCAATCAGGATCTTTTCAATTCAGCACACGTAATCGCCTCAACACTTGTGGGGAGTTCCAACCGTCTGCTTGACGGCATGAAGTTTTCCACACTTTTCATTGATGAAGCAGCCCAGGCACTTGAAGCCGCTTGTTGGATTCCTATAAGGAGAGCCGGTAGGGTAGTGCTTGCAGGCGATCATTGTCAGCTTCCTCCTACAGTCAAGTCGTATGAAGCCATGAAAGCAGGTCTCGGCAAATCCCTTATGGAGCGATTGGTTGAAAACCACCCAGAAGCCGTCTCCCTGCTTACGATGCAATACCGTATGAACCATGAGATAATGCGCTTCTCCAACGAATGGTTTTACGGAGGAGCAATGACCGCAGCCCCTGAAGTGCGACACCGAGGCATTCTCGACTTCGACACCCCCATCGAATGGATCGACCCCATGGAAGGGATGATTACCAGCCTCCCCGAATCTTCGGATTCAGACCCCATGGAAGGGAGGCTTACCAGCCTCCCCGAATCGCCAGACCCCGACCTCCCTACTTATAAAGAATCCCTCGTCGGAGAAAGTCACGGCCGCGTCAACCGAGACGAAGCCGAATTTTCGGTCCGTACCCTTTGGACATACATCGAAAAAATCGGCAAGCAACGTTTCCTCGACGAACGCATCGACGTAGGCTTGATCTCCCCCTATAGGGCACAGGTCAGGTATATCCGTAGTCTCATCAAGCGCACCCCCTTCTTCCGACCATTCCGCCACCTCATAACCGTCAATACCGTCGACGGTTTCCAGGGCCAGGAACGCGACGTAATTATGATTTCCCTAGTAAGGAGCAACGACGAAGGCAACATCGGTTTCCTCCGCGACCTCCGCCGCATGAACGTAGCCATGACCCGAGCCCGCATGAAGCTCATCATCATCGGCAGCGTCGCCACCCTCACCCGCCATCCCTTCTACCGCCGCCTCCACGACTCAATAAGTCTTGATCGACAGTGACCAAGTCTAAAAAATTAGATGGAAAGCATGCGTAGTATCTGATAACAAATGCTTAAATATAAATTAGCAGGACGTGACTTCTAAAATAATATCAGAGAAGTAGGGAAATTTCATTTAAAGAAAGACCTGTTAATGATGATATTACCTCAGAAGTAAAACCCTCGGAAAGCATTTTCCTTGCAATGTCTTTTTTCTCTTCTGCTCTTCCTTCTGCTCTTCCTTCTGCTCTTCCTTCCTTTCTTTCAGTCTCGGCAATAGCATAACTGTCCCTGTATGCTTTCAGGGAAGCTTTGTAAGCTTGTTTATCCTTCTCATTTAAAGCTGCATATCTTGCTACTTTTCCAAGTCTCCGGAAAACCGGTTCTTTCATAAATGTCTGCGGTATTGTTTCCATCTTCTCCATGTTTTTAAGTAAATAAAGCCACCTCTCGAGCGTAGTCTTGCATTCATCCGCATTCTTGTCCAACATTGGTATCTTCAAGAATGTCATTCCCATCTTGTCAGAGAATACTCGCTTTGTCTGCATATTATATAAACACACATCTTCCCTAAGATGTTGTTCCTTGTATCCTTTCCATTCAAAGTTCATCAGGAATACTCCATAGACAGGCGTTAGCTTATAATCCCAACCTTCTCCCTTTTCACCTTGAGCATATATGTCTGCTGCCAAATAGAATACTGCTCTGTCATCGAAGTGTGTCTGATACCGGTTTTGCATCTCCACTATTATCTTTCTCCCATCCTCCAATTCACAATGAAGGTCATAGATTAGAGCACGATCGTCTTTAGACTCTCCTTTCTTTTCTTTATCAATGAATATCACATTCGTGATAGGAGTTTCACCTCCGATTACAGCATTTAGGAATGATAAGATGAATTCCTTGTCAGCATATCTTCCGAAAATATACTTAAATCCAAAATCTGTAAGTGGATTTATATAAGTAGATATTGATTCACACATATAGTAGCGTTTATTTACTATAATTTTTGCAAAGATAATAAATTTTTCTCTATAATCGATATTTGGGTTGCCTTTTTATGATTATTCGAGTGAGAATGAAAAGTGGAGCTGAAGCTCCTTGGAAGTAAGAAATAGAAGTGATTCATGAAGAGGGATGTCGGAATCTTTAGCGATTTCAATGAGACCGGTGCCATTTAGAAATGGCAATCGCCGCCAGAGCGGCGGCGATGAAGGTGATTATAATGTATTGGACCATTAATGTAATGATGAATTAGTTATAAGTTTTAATAACCAATTTATAAACAATATAGAAAATCGACGTATCTAGCAGGCGTTGTTTGTGGGTAATTAGCTTAAACTTTACAGTTTAGAATATGGGATTATAGGCGATTCGATAATAAAATGTGCATTTGACGCGCATCAGCTATTGCGAGTGTCGGATATATTTCCTAATTTTGCAATACTGGAAAAGAGAGTACGACTTATACTACCTCTATCTTTTACATAATGAAATAATAAACCGACATCAAATACCATGCTAATAAACCTATCCAATCATCCATATTCGCTTTGGAGCGACCGACAAAAACTGGCAGCTGCTGTATACGGAAGTACCTTAGATCTGCCGTTTCCGTCGGTAATTCCTGAAGCATCCGAGGAGGATATAGAACGACTTGCAGACTTATATCTGGAAAGAGTGCTCAACATGGGAGAAATTGAAGCTCTTACTGTACATATCATGGGGGAGCAGACTTTATGTTTCGCTTTGATTAGCCGCCTTCACAGGTTGGGCATAACATGCATCGCCTCATGCGCTACCAGAGACGTCACTATGCAACATGACGGGCATAAGCTGGTCAATTTCAACTTCATCCGTTTTCGTAAATATATTATAACCATATAAAATTTATGGCAAGAAAAGTACTCATATCATTTCTCGGCACAGGTAAATACGTGCCTGTCTATTATTCCCGAGAAGGAAAGAAAGTGACGGATCATCCTACAAAGTATATCCAGGAAGCACTTGCCTCAAAGCTATGCAAAGGATGGACCGACAAAGACTGCATTATGATCTTCCGTACAAAGGAATCAAACGAAAAAAACTGGCTTGACACCAATAATGGACCCGGACTTGAATCCACCTTGAACGGTATGGCGGAGTTGAGGTGTCGCGTCAATCCAGAAAAGGATAAGGGAAAAGACACTTTTATGATTCCGGCAGGCTTCAGCGATAAGGAAACCGAGGTAATGTTCAAATGCGTGTTTGACAAACTTGAGAAAGGAGACGAGGTATATTTCGACATGACCCATGCGTTCCGATCAATACCAATTTTCGCCAGTACGCTCTTCAATTATGCCCGGTTTCTGAAGGATGTGAAGGTGAAAGGCGTATATTACGGTGCATTCGAAGCACTCGGGTACGTATCTGAAGTGAGAGAATGGCCAAAGGAAGAAATCGAAGCCAAACCTGCACCCATAGTTGATATGACTAATATGGTACTCCTCCAAGATCTCACTACAGCCGCAGCAAGTTTCCGCAACTCAGGTAATCTAAGAGCCTTTTCAGAGTTGCTTGAGGATCGAGTAGACGAAGGTCTCGACGAAGCGGTTGACGATATCATCTTCGCTCTCGGCGACCTTGACCTATATATACAGACCTCATGTATTGAAAATCTTAAATCCGGTAAATACATGACCACTATTAACTCTCGAATCAATGACTTCTGTGCAAGCAGCTTTACTACAGATCCACAGCGGAACCTAATACGCGAAATACAGTCAGAACTGGACAGATACGGATTCGTACCAAAAGAAGACTATGCAAATGTCGAGGGTGCAATAAAGTGGGCTATTGACCATAACATGATTCAGCAAGCATATACAATGGCTAAAGAATACATTATCTCAAGGGTATACGATCTTATCAAGGGAGATGGTCTTGCTGAGTCCCTTCTTGCGGAAGTCAAAAAAAACAATCCCAAACTCCTACCTAAAAATCAAACCTTCGAGATCAGACGGGCTGTCGGAGACATCATCAAAAGCATATATAAGACGACCAATGACTATTATGTAATGAATTATTACAGTAAATGGCATAACTCTCCGACTACAAAAAAACTGATCAGAAAGCATCAAGCTATTGGGGAACTCGTACAGCCATATCTTGAGATCTCAGAAAGCCGAAACCTTCTCAGCCATGGAGGTACAACATCGGACGACGTTAAGAGTTTCGAGACATATAAGGAAGAGTTCAACGAATGCTGGGACCGTTGCCTTAAAGCACTGAGAGTTCTTGAGTAAACTTAATTTTTGTCAAACATGACAGATTCCCTTAATAGTCCATCTTCTCGCCGTATTCACCTCTGTATGGTGGTATTTGAGAATATTCTTCCTCCGGAAGACCTACCGAGATTCAGAGGTGCGGTCATCGCATTGACCGGGGGAAACCGGTTGTTTCACAACCACGTGGACGCCGGTTACTCCTATCGCTATCCGCGAATCCAGTATAAGCAGTTTGATTGCCATCCCGCCATCCTTGGAATAGAGGAAGGTGCAGACACTCTCAAGAAAAACTTCACATCAGGGCAAGGCATACGTTGCAGAATTGGCAATCGTGAAGAGCTCCTGAAAGTATCATCTGTAGGAGACTGGCACGAGGAAACCGGCATATCAAATGAAATCCATTCCTATGCCATCGAAAACTGGCTGCCGCTCAACGAAAGGAATTTTCGTGAATATCAAGGAGCAGACGGAATCATTGAGCGTCTGTCGATACTACAACGAGTGCTTGTGGGCAACATATTGTCATTTGCCAAGGGAATGGATATGTATTTCTCACAGGAAATAAAATGCACCATTCAGCAAATATCCGCCAATGGTCCCCTGACATATAAAGGAATCGACCTATTAGGCTTCTCCGCCTCCTTCCGCTCCAATGTAAAGCTTCCGCAATGGATCGGATTGGGGAAGTCAGCAAGCCAGAATCACGGAATAATCATTCACTTATAAACCCTAACACCCCATCATATGCCTAAATATCTATATGGAGCCGCCGTTCAGGGCATTCAGGACTTCATCTTTCAGACCAACAAACTGAAGGAGATGATGGGCGCGAGCGAACTTGTAGAGAAAATCTGCACAGACTGCTTCGCCGATGTCCTTTATGGCGTGTCAAACTCCGAAAGGCTGAAAAAAGATCCCAACGCCATCCTAAATGCAGCGGGCAACATCAAATATATATTCGACAGCGTGGATGAGTGCAAACGAGTGGTCCGTATCTTCCCAAAGGAGATAATGGAGTTCGCCCCCGGCATCACCATCAGCCAGAGCGTAGTGGAGATCGAGACAGAAGAAGACTTCGGAGAAGCAGTACAGAAACTCGAGAAGCACCTTGGAGCGCAACGCAACCGTCAGGCTCGCGACTTAAATCTCGGATTGATGGGAATACTTCGCAGCCGACAGACCGGACTGCCGGTATCTCACATCAGGAAAAAGGATGGAAAAACCGAATATCTGGATTCCGCGACATTCCACAAACTTTTCGACAAGAACAAACTTTTCGACGATAAATGGAAACGAAAGGAGACCTTCAAGCTTCTTTGCGAGAAAGCATTCGGTCCGGAAATTCCTCTTGACAAAAACCGACTTCCATATAACATCAAAGAAATGACCGGAAGCAATGACTGGATAGCTATAATCCATGCTGACGGTAACGGTCTCGGCCAGATAGTAAGAGAAATCGGATCTGATAAGGATACCTTCCGTGAGTTTTCAAGAAAACTTGACCATGCCACTACAATGGCAGCCCAAAGAGCGTTTAAGGACACCGTTTACAAAGACCTTCAAGGACACGACTTCATACCGGTGCGTCCTATCGTACTCAGTGGCGACGACCATACAGTGATCTGCCGTGCGGATCTCGCAATACCCTATACGGAAGCATTCCTTAAATATTTCGAAGAAGAGACCAAAAAGGAACTTGGAGGCATCCTAAGCGGAGTGAAAGCCGACGGGAGAAGAGGGAAGAGTGTCTTTGCAGACGAATCATTGAAACTTACAGCCTGCGCAGGGATTGCCTTTGTCAAGTCATCATTTCCCTTCCATTTCGGCTACAGACTGGCAGAATCACTCTGCGACCGCGCAAAAAAAGACACCAAGACACTGTACAAAGCAACCGAGGGAAATCTTCCAGCTTCATGCCTGATGTTTCATAAGGTGCAGGACAGTTTCATAGCAGATTTCGGCGATATTGCAAAACGGGAACTGATGCCCCAGCCTGACATCTCATTTGAATTCGGGCCATATTACCTTAAAGACATCAAGCAGGGAAGATGGACAGTAACGGAATTGCGTGAGCAAAGCAAAAGATTCAGGGATAAGGAAGGGAGCGCAGTCAAGTCGCATCTACGCAACTGGCTCACTCTCCTGCATGAAAATCCCGCGGAAGCCGACCAAAAACTCGACAGACTGATTGAGATAACAGAGCTCAGTAGTTTTGTCAAAGCCATTGCCAGAAAAGACGGTAATAAGGTGAGGACGAGAGAAGACGGCGTGACAGTATATCCGGTCTACGACCTTCTTGCTGTAAACACCATAGACACCCAGAAGACAAGATAACGTAAGAATATAAAAACCATGGACATTACATATAAAGTGGAATTCTTCACAGACTGGCATTGCGGCTCCGGACTTTCAGCGGGAGCATACGTTGCCGCATTGGTAGTCAAGGACAGTGATGGACTACCATACCTTCCAGGCAAGACAGTAAAAGGACTTCTCCGAGAAGCAGCGGAAGACATAGCGGCACTCCGTTCGGGAGACGACGATGAACTCCGAGAGTCAAGGATGGCAGAGATCAGGAAAGGATTCGGCCATTTCGACGAGAACGATGATTCCGGACACGGAGCTTTGAGAGGCACCGCCCACTTCACCAATGCCGTGATACCATCTATGGAACGCCAGGCCATCACAGCAGGAGCACTTCAGCCATATATATACCGCACGATCTCATCCACCGCCATCGGGGATGACGGCACAGCTGTAGACAAGAGCCTGCGCCGTATGGAAGTCACAGCCCCATGCGTTCTCAAAGGAAAGATACTCAATCTCCCCGATGGGAAGGACTTCCGAGAGATAATCACCGACGCCATGCGCTATATAAAGAGACTTGGCCAAAACCGTAACCGAGGATTGGGGCGTTGCTCTTTATCTCCAATACAGTCAGAACAATGAAGGAACTGAAATTTAAATGCACGTTGCTATCCGATGTAATACTCAACAGGAAGTCCGCATCCACAGGACCCAACGAGACTCTCGACTTCATTCCCGGCAGCAATTTCCTCGGCATAGTAGCCTCGAAGCTCTACGCGGCCTTATCACCAGCAGAATCCTTAATAATATTTCACAGTGGGAAAGTCAGGTATGGAGACGCGCATCCGTCGCTAACCGGATTTCGAGCACTACGCGTGCCCGCATCAATGTATTATCCGAAACTCAGCGGTCCGGAAAGCGAGCTCTTCATCCATCATTTAATTCCGGAAGATAGGGATATGTCCGACCGCCAGCTGAAACAATGCCGCTGTGGATTCTACGACTTTTCCGGAGCCGGACAGCAGCCTACAGCCTTTCAGGTTATGACAGAGACAGCATTTGCAGTGAAATCTGCCTACTACCGCAAGGAGCGACGGTCAAAAGACGAGCAACTGTTCGGCTATCAATCCCTCCGCAAAGGACTAACCATGTATTTCTCCGTAGAGATCGATGATGATGCGATTGACTCTATAGAGAATCTGGAGAAAAAGATAGAACAAGCACTCGTAGGAGAAAGACAGATCGGACGCTCACGAAGCGCTCAATATGGACTTGTCCGCATAGAAGCCGCAGATTACGACGAGATAAGCATTGGTGCGCACGGTCTTAAGAACGGGAAGCACCAGGTAGCAGTATATGCGGATTCACGTCTGATATTCCTTGACGAGTATGGACTTCCTACTTTCCAACCCACAGCTGATATGCTCGGGCTGAAAGGTGAAATCGACTGGGAGAAATCACAAATCCGAACCTTTAGGTATGCACCGTGGAACTTCAAGCGTCAGAGCTTTGACACAGACCGCTGCGGAATTGAAAAAGGGAGTGTCTTTGTTGTGAATCTTCCGGAAAGCTTCGAACCCAAACTCTACTCCCATTATATAGGCGCATATGTCAACGAAGGCTTCGGACGCGTAGTCTATAATCCGTCATTCCTTGAAGGGGACATAAATGGCAACGCCATCTTCCGGCTTAATTCTGACTCCAAGGAAAATAAACAAGCCACCAACGACGGCAACGTGGCATCAGACATAGCAGCATCACCTTTACTACGCTATTTGAAAGACATGAAGAAGCGTGACAGAGAAACCATTAAAGCGACCGACATGGTCAATGAATGGACTCTTAGAAATACTCGCAAGTTCACCAAAGGTGATTTCGCATCGCAGTGGGGCAATATAAGGAGTCTCGCAATCTCCGCCTCTGACATTTCCGAAATCAAGAAAGAACTCTTTGCTGCAGAACCGGAACCGACCGGTTATCTCGTGCACGGCATCGCAAAGGAGAAATGGGCCGGAGAACGCCTGAAGTTATTGAAAGAGTTCGTCAACGATGCCGAGCGAGCCCTCAGTCCCATAACAGCGAGACTGGCAATAGTTAACCTTGCCTCAGAGATGGCAAAGAAAATCAGACAGAAATCATGAAGCGTAATGATATGATAAACTATACACATCGCTATCTCGCAAGGATAGTGATCGAGGCCGAGACTCCCTTATCTATCGGTTCCGGAGAGAAGGATCTCGTCACCGACTCGCTTGTAGCCACCGACTCCAACGGACTCCCATATATACCGGCCACTTCCATCGCAGGAGTAGTAAGAAGCATGATGAAGTCGCTATGCCCTAATGAAGGAGAAATATCAGACAAAGATAAAGATATAGTTGATTCGCTTTTCGGATTCCAAGGTAGCGGTAAAAACAGCGACAAAGGAAAGGGATCAGAGATAATCTTCACGGAAGCAAAAATACTCGACATCCAAGGGAATGTGATGGATGGCCTGTGCGATATGGATGGGATATCCTCAGACTCCCTACTGCTTCACTACGCCGCTCTTCCCGTGAGACAGCACGTAAGAATTACCGATAAGGGGACAGCCGCCGACCAAAGACTATTCAGCGGACAGGTGGTATTTGCCGGCAGTCGTTTCTGTTTTGAAATCGAAATGGTGAGCGACGGTCAGAATTACACACTTTTTGAGTCAGTTCTCAGCCGTCTGCGCGATGTGAGTTTCCGATTAGGCGGAGGCACACGTGACGGATTTGGGAAAATCCGTGTGGTGGAAATGAAGACAGCAGACCTTGACCTTCTTAAAAAGGAGTCTCTGGATGCATATCTCGCCAAGTCTTCATCGCTTGACTCCTTATTTTGGAAAGAACATGGTCACGAAACCGAAAACATGTCGATGGCTCCTGCAGCGTCCAAAAGTATGATACACTATCGTCTTGAGCTACGGCCTGAATCATTCTTCCAGTTCGGCTCAGGATATAACGACGATGAAGTAGACATGACACCGGTCAAGGCCAAGAAGGTAGAATGGACAGAGACCGACAGTGGAGTTACCGGAACGCTCATAGACAACCTCGTGCTCATACCGGCGACATCCCTGAAAGGGGCACTTGCTCATCGCGTGGCATTTCATTGGAACCGTCTCAGTTCCAAATATGCCGATGACATGAAAGGAACTGATTTCGATAAAATCACCGGAAGCAACAACGAAGCGGTCAGACTTTTGTTCGGATCGGACGGGGACGAACATGACATGACAAGAGGAAATGTGATTTTCTCCGATATCATTCAAGGAAAAGCAAAGGATAAGATCTTCAATCACCTAAAGATTGACCGCTTTACCGGCGGAGGGATAGAAGGGGCCCTATTCAGCGAGAAAGCAATATATGGAGAAGGAGACTGCTATACCACTGAAATCCTTTTAGATAAGAAAAATCTCTTTAATTCCTGTGGCAAAAATGGCTCATCGGAAGCAAAGAGGGTAATCAATACATTCGAAAAGGCTCTTGACGATCTTTGCAACGGTATGCTTTCTCTCGGCGGAGGCGTCAATCGTGGACATGGAGTATTTAACGGAACTTTAGTGATTGTAAACGACAATGAGCATAAAGAAAATTGACAGCATACCTTCGGGATCCTATGTGGGATATTACTGGATGAGCGATGCCGTTGATCCGGTCATAGTCCAAAATACAGATGCTTCAGTGGCAGCCCGAATCAACAGCATCTTGAGTAGCGAGAACGCAAATCCTTTTGTAATAGAGGGGCAGCTTTATGACGAAAAATCGAAAATTTCCGTCAGCATCAAATATGTAGACGGACATTACATATTAAACCGGTATGATGTAGAAGAAAACATAGAAGATGTGGACCAGAGAAAACAGGACACCATTGTCCTGAAGCGCTACGTAGCTAACCGAATGCCAGGCCTTAAACTTCGCTTCCTGCAATACTGGCGCGAGCTATCCGATCCGCTCTGCTGCAGCATGCCGGTGCTTCAACCGGCTGAGAAAGTATTCGTCGGTTTCGAACCCTTAAAAGAATCTGAAAAATGATAAAGGCTCCATTCAACTTCATACCACTCTCTGAACAGGTAGTATTTCCTGAGTGGGGTGACCAGATATCGCATGACGTGCCATTTTCCGATGGCATCAGCGGCACTATAAGCGTCCGTCTCACAGCAGAGTCACCCATCTTCGTACGAAACGGTCACAGTAAGGAAGACCAGAAAGCAAACAACGAAAAGATTGCTACATTCAGCCGTATTGGTGACAAATTCTTCCTTCCGGGAACGACAGTCAAGGGAGCGATACGTAATGTACTCGAGATTCTCACCTTCAGCAAGATGGATGTGGACCGAAATGCGCGGTTTGCACAGCGCGATTGGTATAATGACAAACTCTATCCCCTAAAGAAGGAAGTACTTAAGCTCCGCTGTGGCTGGCTACGCGAGAAAGTGGAGGGGGGCTACGAGATAATCGACTGCGGACGTCCGTACCGCATCGGCCAGAAAGAACTTGATTCATATTTCGGAAGCGACATCTTCGAGAGGGAATTCTCGCAGAAAAGCAATAAGCTACTCCACAGAGATCTAAACAAGGACAGAAAAATAGACGGAGAAGATATCGATCCGAAACTCGCCTACTACAAATACAAGCTCATAGAGGAAATAGGAGCAATCGAAGATCTTGAGGAACTAAGATTTTCCAATATAGGCTCCAATGCTTTGCGCGTCGGGGTGGATCCAGACGGTGATATTCAAGGCACGATAGTTCTTACCGGTCAACCGGACCTCTGGATATATCCACGTCCACAAAAACTGGAGAAGAACGCCGGAAAATTCTATGAATTTGTATTTAGGAATCCAGAAAGGCTATCAGAGAGATATCCACTTAGCGAAGAAGAATTCGAACAATATAAGTTCATTTATACAGACTCTCTTGACTGGAAATTTATGAATGAACGACTTCTTGAGAGAACAGGGATACCGGTATTCTTCCGCCGTGATGAAAAATCAGGAAAGATAAGAGACTGGGGACTCGCCCTGCTCTATAAGCTTCCATATGATCAAACACCATATCAGATCCTACCGGAAGACCACAGAAAGCCAACCCATGACATGGCAGAATGTATCTTCGGCTACTCCGACAAGGAAGGCTCACTCAAGGGTCGAGTACAGTTCTCGCCATTTATGAGCGGGAATGCCCCACTTTCGGACAGCCCTGTACGTCTCGTACTCAGCGGTCCGAAGGCATCATATTATCCAATATATGTAGAACAGTACAAACGGGGAAAGAACGGAGTAATGGACGGCCCCAATCAATATCGTACATACAATAAAGAAGATGAGGGGTTCCCCTCAGGCTGGAAGCGATATCTCTTACGCTCGAAAACTTGGGAAAAGACAGCGACAGAGAATGTAGATACTATCCTGCATCCACTTCTTCCGGGAGCGGTGTTTGATGGTAAGATAAGATTTCATAATCTTCGCCCCGAGGAATTGGGAGCGCTGCTGTCTGCATTGACTTTTCATGGCAATGAGGATGAATGCCGCCACCAAATAGGCATGGCAAAACCTTATGGCTATGGAAAAGTTCGCCTTGATATTTCCGATCTCGAACTTATGTCAGTTGGATCTGTAGACGACGGAGATCTTCTGGATTCAAGAGGTTATATGGCCGTATTCGAGAAATTTATGGATGACAGCCTTCGACGGTCATGGTCACAGTCCGCATCTGTGAGCGAGCTCATGACAGTCACCCGGTTTGATGTTCCCAATAATGATGATTTCGATTATATGACCCTCGACATGGATGGGCATAACGAATTCAATATCGCCAAGGGAGGAAAAAAACAAGATGAATTCCCCTGTCTTTATCTTCAGAGATACAGTGAGCTTATCAGGAGAAAGTTCAGTCCATCTTCGCTTGAGGATGAATCGAAAGATGCCTTGCAGCTTCTGTCGGAGCAGAGATCAGCACATCAGAGCGAACGTAGAAGACAAGAGGAAAAAGAGGCAGTCAGAGTCAAGGCTATTGAAGAAGAGCGTGCCCGCCAGGAGCAGGAAAGACTTGAAGCTGAGCTCCACGCTGAAAAAGAGAGGAAGGAAGCCGAACTGGCTACAAGGAAAGCAGAGAAAGCCGCAGGTGGACTAAGCTTCCTTGAAGAAAAATATGAAGCAGAAATCAACACCGGAACCCCCCCCCC
>CAMWQY010000032.1 GCA_947176355.1 uncultured Porphyromonadaceae bacterium | reverse complement strand
GTCGAAGATAGTCGGCTCTCTTTATCTTGCCGGTCAAGTGAATGGAACTACAGGTTATGAGGAGGCAGCTGCTCAAGGCTTGATGGCAGGCATAAATGCGGCAAGAAGTGTCAAAAACCTCGATCCGATCGTGCTTGGTAGAGATGAAGCATATATTGGTGTACTGATTGATGACCTTGTGACCAAGGGAGTCGATGAACCATATCGAATGTTTACGAGCCGAGCCGAATTCCGTATATTGCTTCGGCAGGACGATGCAGACCTTCGTCTTACTCCTATTGGCTATGAAATAGGACTCGCCGACGAGTATAGATATGAATCGATGAAGTCAAAATATGCAGAGCGTGCGAATTTGGTCCAATGGTGTGAAGAGACTTCGGTCCGTCCGACAGAAGAACTCCAGAAATTTCTTGAAGAATGTGGCACGGGGCTTCTTCCCGGTAGAGTCAAGATAGCCGATCTCCTTCGTCGTCCTCAATTGAATTTCGAAAATCTTATGCAGTTTATTCCAGCCTTAAATGAAAGGTGTGAGGAAATAGAAGAGGGTAGGAGAGATGAAATAATTGAGTCTGCTGAGATCTTGATAAAATATCAGGGGTATATAGATAGAGAGCGGGAATCTGCCGATCGCGTTAGCCGTCTCGAAAAAGTCAGGATCCCGGAGAGTATGAACTTTGATGATATTCTTGCCATCTCAACTGAAGCTCGCCAAAAACTTTCCAGAATTCGTCCGGCTACTATAGGACAAGCTTCGCGTATCCCCGGAGTATCTCCCTCTGACATCAATGTCCTTCTCGTGATGCTTCGGAATTGATACAAGTTTCAAAAGCCATAAAAGCTCATGTGTGTCAGTTCCTAAAGCACTTAAATTACCACATTTATGATTAAAATGTTTCACGTGAAACATTTTCAAAATAATAAAGAAGCATCGGTTTCATCGGAAAATTTAAAACATAAATATTATATAAAGATTAAAAGTTATGCAGATTGAAGATTTAAGAGGTCTCATAAGAGACGTACCCGACTTTCCTTCGGTAGGAATTATATTCAGAGACCTGACGACAATGATTAAAAACGGCGAGGCCCTCCATGTGATGGGGGATGCCCTTGCAGATCTCTACAAAGATAAGGGGGTGACCAAGGTGGTAGGAATAGAATCCCGCGGTTTCATCGGAGGATCTATCCTTGCCGATAGACTTGGCGCAGGTTTTGTGCCGGCTCGTAAACCAGGCAAACTTCCTTCCGTAACAGTTAAGGCATCCTACGCGAAGGAGTATGGTGTAGATACGATCGAGCTTCATAGCGATGCCATCGGTCCGGATGATGTCGTGGTGCTTCATGATGACTTGCTTGCTACCGGTGGCACTATGAATGCTTGCATACAGCTTGTCAAGTCGATGAATCCAAAAAAGATTTATGTCAATTTCATCGTCGAATTGACGGCTCTCAAGGGTCGTGACGTGCTCCCGGATGATGTGGAGGTAACCGCATTGTTGAAGTATTAAGACATAGGCAACAAAAAATGTAAATAAGAAAAAGCTCCGATGAATTCGGAGCTTTTCTCAAATTGGGTATAGATGACAGAAGAAGACGTAAAGAATGCTGAGTTGCTTGCCGGTGCGGGGCGAGACATCAATGAACATGGCGGGTTTAATCTTGAGATCAAATCTGACAGGACCCCGGACGATATTCGGCATAACAGACCGGGAGAGAAATTGAGGGAGAAAATACTTTCCCTTCCTGACTCTCCGGGGGTGTACATGTATCTCGACAATACAGGTACAGTTATATATGTCGGAAAGGCAAAGCGACTCAAGAGGAGAGTGTCTTCCTACTTCAATCGCCAGCATGATATACGTCGCACCAACTTGCTTGTGCGGTCGATTGTAGACATGCGCTTCATCGTAGTGCATTCTGAGGAGGATGCGCTGCATCTGGAAAGCGCGATGATCAAGGAATATCAACCTCGCTACAACGTCTTGCTGAAGGACGACAAGTCGTATCCATGGATTGTCGTGACGAAAGAAGATTTCCCCCGGGTCTTTATGACAAGGGAAAAAGGTCTGGGGGCGAAATACTATGGTCCGTATTCAAATGTGCAATCAGCGAAGGTGGTGCTTCAGCTGATTCGCGATATTTTCCCACTGCGAAGTTGCCGGCATATTCTCGATGAAAAGGGGATAGCCCGTGGGAAATATTCTCTATGTCTCGACTATCATATCAAGAAGTGCGGAGGTCCTTGCAGAGGATTTGTCAATAAAGAGCAATATGATGAATACGTCACGCGAGTAAGGGCTATTTTACGCGGTGAAACCGTAGAATTGGAGAAATATCTTCTTGAAGAAATGGGCAGGCTAAGTGAAGAATGGAAATTCGAGCAGGCTCAGGAAGTAAAGGAGAAATATGAGGCGGTGAAGCGCTATAATGCCAAGAGTGTCGTGGCAAAGACTGAAACTGCCGACCTTGACATATTCGGATTTGTAGCCAGTGACGACGAAGATGAAGCAGTAGTCAATTTCATGCACCTACATAACGGAGCCGTCATCCAGAGCATAAATCTTGAATTCAAGAGATGTTCAGCATCTTCAAAAGAAGAGATTCTTTCGATGGCGCTAGCGGAAGTGGCGAGGAGATTTGAAAGAAATTTCTCCGAAGTCATCGTGCCTTTTTTGCCTGATGTGGAATTTGAGAAAATAAAATTCAGCATTCCTCAGAGAGGCGATATGAAGAAGGTCTTGGACGTAGCCGTCAAAAATGCTACCCAATATTTAAAAGACAAGGAAAAGCAAGCTGAAGCGTTGGATCCGGAGCGGAGTGTAGAGAAGCTTATGGAGACTATGAAGAAAGACTTCCGTCTCGAAGTCCAGCCAAGGCATATAGAATGTTTTGACAACTCAAACATACAGGGCACTAATCCGGTGGCAAGTTGTGTCGTATTCCGAAACGGCAAACCATCGAAAAAAGACTACCGACACTTCATCATAAAGACTGTAGTAGGTGCGGATGACTTTGCATCGATGAAGGAAGTGCTGCATAGAAGGTATACACGGATGATGGCTGAAGGGGAGAAGTTGCCCGATATGGTGGTAGTGGATGGTGGTAAAGGACAGTTGAGTGCAGCAGTAGAAGCTTTCGATGAAATGGGCATAAGGGGAGAGGTGGCATTGGTAGGCATAGCAAAGCGTCTTGAAGAAATATATTTCCCTGGAGATTCCCTTCCTCTTTATATAAATAAGACAAGTCCAAGCTTGCGTGTGATCCAGGCTATGCGTGATGAAGCCCACCGATTTGGAATCACGCATCACCGAGACCGTCGCTCAAAAGGGCAGACTGTCAGCGAGCTCGACAGCATCAAGGGGATCGGACCCGCTACAAAAACAGCACTCATTAAACAATTCAAGAGCGTAAAACGTATAAAAGAAGCGACTCTCGATGCCCTTGTGGAAGCTATAGGCAAGGCAAAAGGGAAGTTGGTTTATTCTCATTTTCATCCTGAGAACAAACAATAATGACTATAAAATTATGAATTATGCATAATGAATTATGGATAATTCTAAATTTATTATTAACTTTGCAATTTGGGAGGGATGGCGCAAGGCAAAAAGATTGACTACGGATTGAAAAAATGACAATGGAGCCCATCATACCACCTGTGGAAAGAGACGCTATAGAGAAGGAATTGACTCCGGAGCGTTTCCTTAGACATACGAACAAAGGCGACAACCTGCTCTACGTTGTCGACGCTCATTGTGCGCCCAATACGATGCTTGAGATAGGACGTCTGCGAGAGGCAGCCTTCCGGCAGGCAGGGGGAGGCACCGGCAAAGGATTTGACATCGATGAATTCGACATCATGCCGGTCCCGTGTCAGCAGTTGATAGTCTGGGATCCTCAAGCGAGGGAGATATTGGGGGGCTACCGATTCATCACCGGCGATAAGATTGACATGGCAGGCGGAATGCCAAAGATTGCCACAGCCCATCTTTTCAAATTTTCTGATCGGTTTATTAATGAAATCCTTCCAGATACTCTTGAGCTCGGGCGATCTTTTGTATCGTTGGGCTATCAAAGTAGCAAAGCAGGGACTAAAGCTTTGTTTGCACTTGACAACCTTTGGGATGGACTTGGAGCTCTTACCGTAGTGTATCCTCACATCAAGTACTTGTTCGGCAAAGTGACAATGTATCCTGCGTTCGGGAGAGAAAATCTTGATCTCATACTTGGATTTCTAAACAAACATTTCCCGGATGTGGAAGGGCTCGTCAGACCTATAAAACCAATCGACACCAAAGCCATGACTCCTGAAATCCAAGATCGCCTTTCAGGACATGATTATAAAGAGGATTATAAAATCCTAAATCGACTCATTAGGGAGAAAGGTCTTAATATTCCGCCACTCGTGAATGCATATATGAGTCTGTCTCCAACCATGAGGATGTTTGGGACGGCGATCAACGATGAATTTGGAGATGTGGAGGAAAGCGGCATCTTCCTGACGATATCCGAGATTCTCCAGGAAAAGAAGAACCGTCATATAGAAACTTATAAAATTGAGATCGGAAATGAATAAGGTACTCGTGACCGGGGCAGATGGTTTTATTGGCTCGCATCTTACGGAGGCTTTGCTTGCGGAGGGGTGTGAGGTCAGGGCGCTTGCTCAATACAACTCATTCAACAACTGGGGGTGGCTCGAAGAGGTCCACCACAAGGGGCTGGAGGTCGTGACAGGTGATGTTCGTGACCCAAACTTTTGTCGTGAGATAGTGAAAGGTGTAGATACAGTATTTCACTTGGCTGCGCTGATAGCGATCCCATACAGTTATGTGGCTCCAGATTCATATATCGACACAAATGTGAAAGGGACTCTCAATATCTGCCAGGCTGTCAAAGATGAGGGTGTCGGTCGTCTTCTTGTGACATCCACTTCTGAAGTATATGGGACAGCTAAATATGTGCCTATTGACGAAAAGCATCCCAAGCAACCCCAATCGCCATATTCTGCATCGAAGATAGGAGCAGATGCAATAGCGTTGAGTTTCCACAATGCATTTGATTTGCCTGTGACAGTGGTCAGACCATTCAACACATACGGTCCGAGACAATCAGCGCGTGCAATCATCCCCACCATAATCACCCAAATAGCTTCCGGTGCAAAAGAGATAAAGGTAGGAGATCTTACACCCACTCGCGACTTTAACTTTGTCGCTGACACTGCAGCCGGGTTCATAGCTCTTGCGAAGAGCTCTGATACGATTGGAAAGGAAATCAATATTGCTACAGGCAGAGAAGTGAGCATGGCATACACGTTGCAGACCATAGCTGATCTGATGGGAGTGGATGTGAAATGGGTGACAGATCCTCAAAGGCTCAGACCCTCTGGAAGCGAAGTCTTCCGTCTGCTTGGCGATAACAGTCTTATAACTTCATTGACAGGCTGGCATCCGCAGTATACACTTGAAGAAGGATTAAAGAAAACAATAGAATGGTTTACTGATCCCAAAAATCTAAATAACTATAAATCAGGAATATATAACGTATGAAAAAGATCAATATCATGATGCTGGGCGGAGCACGTCGAGTATCAATGGCAGAACTGTTCAAGCGGAGTGGCGAACGAATCGGTCGCGAAGTCAATATAATAAGCTACGAATTGCTGGAGCAGGTCCCCATAGCTCTTGTCGGCAAGGTGATAGTTGGTTTAAGATGGAGCGATCCGAATGTAGTGGCAGATATCGTAAAGGTTGCAAAGGAGTATGAAGTCGACATAATTCTGCCATTTGTCGATGGTGCCATCGAAATAGCATCTAAAGTGCGTCAACATCTGCCGGATGTCTTCATTCCGGTCGGGGATTTCGAGACGAGCCGCACAATGTTTGATAAAGTCCAGGCAGCTAAAGCTTTTGAAAAAGCCGGCATCCCTATCCCTAAGACATATACTGCAATTAATGCACAAATGCCGGCGATAGCAAAGCCAAGAAAGGGTTCTGCATCCCGGGGCATCAAAATCTTCCACACTCTCGATGAGCTGATGCAACTTGAGAACTTGAGCGACTACCTCGTCCAAGAGTTCATAGAAAATATGGATGAGTATACTGTAGACTGCTATGTGTCTCAGGCAGGAGAAATCCTTACGGTAGTGCCTCGAGTGCGACTGGAAGTGATGGGAGGAGAAGTGACGCGCACGATCACTTGCCGTAATGCCGCTCTCGATAAATTGAGCCGACAGGTGATAGAGACGTTTGCCTTGCGAGGTCCCGTCACATTGCAATTCCTCCATGATCTTGACCGGAACCGATATCTCCTGATGGAGGTCAATCCCCGTCTTGGAGGTGGTGTCGTTTGCTCAATATATGCAGGAGCTCCGATCACTGACTATATCATAGACGAATCAAGAGGCATTACATTGCAGCCATGCGACGATTGGGCATACAATACTCTTATGGCCCGCTACCAGAAAGAAGCGATTTTTTACGAATCTTAACGTGTATGCCGATTCAGAAAAACTTTGGAGTCGCATTTTGCGTTGAAATTTTTAGAGAAAAAGTTGCAAATTTAATGTTAATTGTGTAATTTTGATTTTCAAACACCCGAGAAACTGCTGGAAAATGCTTGTTTTAGGGTGTAAAATATTGATAACCCGAAATTTAGTTAGTTTTTTTATATACATGATCATGAAAAAGACATTAGTTTATCTTTCATTGGGAGCAATGATCCTGACGATGGGCTCTTGCTCTAAAAAAGTGGGTGACTTCGCATCGGAGTATTTCAATACTAATCCGACCCCACTGGAGACAGTAGGCGAAACAGTGCCGGCTACCATCACCGGAACAGTACCGGCAAAATTCATGCCCAAAAATGCTGTAGTAACAGTCACTCCGGTTCTTGTATGGGACGGAGGCGAAGCAAGCAGTTCACAGGTTACATTCCAGGGTGAAAACGCCCGTGCAAACGGCCAGGTGATTTCCTACAGCAATGGCGGTCCGGTCACAATCCCATTCAACGTACTCTATCAGCCGGAGATGGCAAACAGCGACCTTTACCTCGACTTTAAGGTAAACCAGGGTGGCAAGGACTATGTCCTTCCTCGTGTAAAAGTCGGTTATGGCGTGATCGCTACTTCTACTCTTACTGATGTAGCTGTTCTTGAGCCGGCTCCTGCTACCAGCAACTTCGAGCGTATTATCAAAGAGCAATACAGCGCAGAAATCAAGTTCCTCATCAATCAGGCAAACATCCGCGCAAATCAGGTAGATGCACCTGACTATGTAGACTTCAACAAAGATCTCATCGCTTCAAATGATGCTCCTAACAGAGAGATCGCCGGCATCAACATTCACTCATACGCTTCTCCTGATGGAACAATGGCGTTCAATACCGAACTTGCTGAAAAACGTGAGAATGTGACTGTCGACTATATGCGCAATCAGCTTAAGAAAGACAAAATCACAGAATTCGGCGAACTCACTTCTGAGTTCACTCCTGAAGACTGGGAAGGATTCCAGCAGCTCGTAGAGAAGAGCAACATCCAGGACAAAAACCTCATTCTGAGTGTCCTCAAGATGTATAAGGATCCGGAACAGCGCGAACAGGAGATCCGCAATATGTCGGCTGTATTCAACGAGCTCGCTGAGCAGATTCTTCCTCAGCTCCGTTACTCAAAGATCGTTGCTACAGTCAACGTTATCGGTAAGAGCGACGAAGAAATGTTCCTTCAGTTCGAGTCTAACCCCAGCGGTCTGAGCCTCGAGGAGATCCTCTACATCGGTACTCTTGCTAACGACGATGCTAAGAAAGAAGCTATCTATGCCGCTGCTACTCAGATCTATCCTAATGACTTCCGCACATGGAACGGTCTCGGTGCCACTCAGTTCAGCCTCGGCAAATATGACGCAGCAGCTAAGGCTCTTGCACAGGCTAAGAAACTTGCTCCTAACGACAAGTCTGTCGACGTAAACCTCGGTCTTCTCGCACTTGCCAACAACGACCTTGGCCAGGCTAAGAATCTTATCGGCGGCGCTGCCGGCGTGCCTGAGGCTGCAGCAGCTCTTGGCGTGCTTTACCTCAACGAAGGTCAGGTGACAAATGCTGTCAATAGCCTTGGCGGTGCTAAGAACAACAACACTGTTCTTGCTCAGATTCTTGCTAAAGACTATAGCTCTGCCAAGAACACTCTTGCAGGTATCCAGAATCCAAATGCAAACACATATTATCTCGCTGCTATCGTTGGTGCACGCACCAACAACGAGAATATGGTCATGACCAACCTTCGCGAAGCAATCAAGCTCGACAAGACTATGCTTGCTAAGGCTCAGAAAGACCTTGAATTCGCAAACTACAACCTCAGCGGACTTAATTGATGGATAATATGACGTCGATCGTTATAATTGACGCATAAAAATATTCTCATCTTAAGGGCGTGGACCGTGAAAGGCCCACGCCCTACCAATAAACTAATACTATATTCGAAATGGTTTTTGAATACGACTATCTTGTGATAGGTTCCGGCGTAGCCGGTATGAGCTTCGCACTTAAGGTTGCTTCCCCTCGCCATAGGGTCGCCATTATCTGCAAAACTACGCTTGACGAGGCTAATACGTTCTTCGCACAGGGGGGTGTAGCAAGCGTCACAAATCTTGAAGTGGACGATTTCGACAAGCATATCCACGATACAATGGTAGCCGGAGACTGGCTTTCTGACCCTGCAGCGGTAGAAAAGGTGGTAAAAAATGCTCCGGCACAGATTAAAGAACTTCTCAATTGGGGAGTTGATTTCGATAAAAAAGAAGATGGTTCGTTTGATCTACACCGTGAGGGGGGACACTCAGAGTTCCGTATACTTCACCATGCGGATAATACCGGTGCAGCTATCCAGCAGTCGCTCACAGAGCGTGTGAAGGAAAATCCAAATATCGATATATTCGAGCATCATTTCGCTGTAGAGATAATCACGCAGCATCATTTGGGAAAGATTGTGACTCGTCGCACTCCGGATATCACCTGCTATGGGGCATACGTGCTCGATGAGAATACAGAAAAAGTCGATACTTTCCTTGCTAAAATCACGGTCATGGCTACGGGTGGCGTTGGCGCCTGCTACACCACTACTACCAATCCCCTTATAGCAACAGGTGATGGTATAGCAATGGTATATCGTGCCAAAGGCACTGTCAGTGATATGGAGTTTATCCAATTTCATCCGACAGCCCTCTATCATCCCGGCGACCGTCCGAGCTTCCTTATCACTGAAGCGATGCGTGGATATGGAGCCGTCCTCAAGACTCTTGATGGAAAAGAGTTCATGCACAAGTATGACCCACGTCTGTCACTTGCCCCACGCGATATTGTAGCCCGCGCCATTGACTCCGAGATGAAACAGAATGGAACTGATCATGTTTATCTCGATGTCACTCACAAGGATCCGGAGGAAACTAAAAAACATTTCCCAAACATTTATGAGAAATGCCTTTCATTAGGGATTGACATCACGAAGGATATGATACCCGTGGCTCCGGCAGCCCATTATCTGTGTGGTGGCATTAAAGTGGATCTCGACGGGCAGTCGAGCATCGATCGCCTCTATGCAATCGGAGAATGCTCTTGCACCGGGCTGCATGGTGGCAACCGTCTTGCTTCCAACTCACTGATTGAGGCAGTGGTCTATGCCGATGCCGCAGCTAAACACTCTCTGGAAAGAGTAGACGGCATTGACTTCCGTACTGATGTACCGGAATGGAATGATGAAGGAACTACCCATCCGGAGGAGATGGTGCTAATTACTCAATCCGAAAAGGAAGTCAATCAGATCATGGGTTACTACGTAGGAATTGTAAGAAGTGATTTGCGACTCGATCGTGCGTGGAATAGACTCGATATACTATATCAGGAAACTGAGCGTTTATTTAAGGAAAGCAAACCCACCAGAGCTCTTTGTGAGCTCCGAAATATCATTAATATCGGCTATCTCATTATGCGGCAAGCTCGAGAACGCAAGGAAAGTCGCGGGCTGCATTATACTATTGATTACCCTCACCCCTAAATAGATAGAAATGGGTTTACAAACTTTAAACACCTAAAAACGTTTAAATACTGTTATCATTAATTGAATTAATTCCGTATGAAAAGGATCATATTGCCCATAGTGGCTCTGACTGCAATATCACTTGGCGTATGCGCAAAGAAAAGCCATGACATGGCGCTTCAGCGTAATCTCAAGACCTTCAATGCAATGGTGAAGACTCTTGAGGAAAATTATGTAGACTCTATCCGCATTGACGATGCTTTTAAGGCTGCTTCCAACGCTATGCTCAATACAGTGGATCCCTATACGGAATACTATACTGCCGACGACCGCGACGCGCTTATGAAGATGACTACCGGTGAATATGCCGGTATCGGTAGCTATATTACAGAATATGATGGGTATGTATGTATTTCACAACCAATGGAGGATAGTCCGGCTGCTAAAGCAGGACTTATGCCCGGCGACAGAATCGTGAAGGTAGATACTGTTGCTACCAAGGGATTAAAGAATGCAGACGTGTCAAAACTTTTGAAAGGCACTCCGGGCACGGATGTTTACATTGAGGTGAATCGTCCATACGTTGCGGATTCATTGCTGTCATTTACCGTGACGCGAGAGAAAGTCACAGAGAAGTCGGTGCCTTATTTTGGGATGGTGACTCCAAAGACGGGATTTATTCGTCTTAACAGCTACATCATGAATTCGCCTCAAGAGATAACTGAGGCTCTTGATTCACTGAAAAAAAATCCGGAATTTTCGGGCTTAATACTTGACTTGCGTGGCAATGGCGGAGGTCTTGTGGAGAGTGCCATAGACATTCTTGGCAACTTTCTTCCTAAGGGTACACAGGTGCTTCGTACAAGTGGCAACGGCAAGGAGCGAGTCTATAAGACTACGCACAACCCTATATTTCCTGATCTCCCGCTTGTAGTGCTTACTGATGGGGGTACGGCATCAGCTTCAGAAATCACTGCAGGAGCTCTTCAAGATCTCGACCGCGCAGTTCTTGTGGGTAACCGAAGTTTTGGAAAGGGTCTCGTGCAGACCACTTTCCCTCTTCCTCATGATGCGCTCCTTAAAGTGACCGTGTCTAAATATTATATTCCTTCCGGTCGCCTCATTCAGGCACTCGACTATTCAAGGAGAAATCCGGACGGAAGCGTGGCTCGTACTCCTGACTCTTTGACCAATGTATACTACACTACCCGGGGGCGCGAAGTGCGCGATGGTGGAGGGCTTCAGCCCGACTCTGTGGTGAAAAACAATACATATTCGGATATCCTTTATAATCTTGTGACTAAAAACAAGATATTTGACTATGCCAACAAATATAGGGCTACTCATCCTCAGGGAATGCCTCTTGACAAATTGGAAGTATCTGACGAAGATTATGCCGACTTTACAGAATTTGTAGTAGGCAGCGGAATGAAATATGACACTTCTTTTGACGCACTCTTGAAAGAAGTGAGAAAGCAAGCTGAAGAGCAAGGGTACATGACCGCCGATAACGACTCGATACTGACTGCTATAGAGAAATCTCTCGGCAGCGATCTGGAGCGTGACCTTCAGTTTAAGAAAAATGAAATAAAAGACTATCTTGCAGAGGAAATAGCCACCCGCTATTATGGCGATGGAGGGCGTGTGGCTGTTGAAATCAGAAAAGATCCGGTAGTGGAGGCAGCCATTGGAATCATAGAATCTCCGGAATACAATATAATTTTGAAAGAGTCTGCTCTTCCAGCCAAAGTTCAGAAAGGGAAACGCAAATGAGCGGTCAGATGACGCTTGACAAGGCAGCTGATCTATTCGCTACGCCTGCACGCCTCAAAGCCCTTAATAAACTTATAAGCGATAAAAAAGTATCGCGCATTTCGCTTGTCGGTCTGAAAGGATCTGCTGCAGCTGTACTTCTTGGAAAGATCGCAGACATTAAGAGACCTATGGTCATAGTGGCAGACGATGCTGATACAGCCGGGTATCTCTATCATGACCTGTCGCGTGTGGCTGAATGCGAGGTTGCATTCTTTCCTTCCGGTTATAAACGCCATATCAAATATGGGCGTGTAGATGCTCCCCAGCAGATATTAAGGGCTGAGGCCCTTGATGGTTGGCGAACAGGAAAGATAGGTTGGATTGTGACTTACCCCGAGGCTCTTGCCGAAAGAGTGCCTGTAAGGGAAGAATTGGAGAAAAATACCCTGAAACTTTCCACTGCCAAGAGTGCAGATATTGAGAAAGTGTGCGATCGACTTGAAGATTTAGGCTTTCGTCAGGTAGACTACGTGTACGAACCGGGACAATTTGCCCGTCGAGGGTCGATTCTCGACGTTTTCTCATATTCTAATGAACTACCATACCGCATCGACTTTTTCGACGATGAAATTGACTCCATACGCACATTTAATGTAGAGACTCAACTATCTGAGCAAAGACTTGGCGAAGTGTCTGTCGTGGCGGCATCGGCAGCCGAAGGAAATGATGAGCATGGTGTGTCACTGCTGGAATTTGTAGGGAATGGAACTCCTCTGTTTGTCGCTGACACATCCGCGTTGGTGGCTACAGTGCGCGACATAGCTTCGCAGCAATATTCCGAATCAGCTGCCATTGCAGAGGAAGGCGATCCGGAAGCAATGAAGAAGGTGGTGGATGCTGAAGATTTCGCAAGTCGGCTTGAGACCTTCCGCATATTTGAATTCGGTATGACTGCATCTCCATCAGGGAAAGACGCTGTCTTGGAATTCAACACATCTCCACAGGCGCTCTATCACAAGAATTTCGACATCATATCTGAATCCTTCACCAATATGCTTGCCGATGGCTACCGACTGCTTATTCTCAGCGATTCTGCCTATCAGGGTGAGCGGCTGAAGGAGATTTTTGCCGACAGAGGTGATCACATCACGTTCACTTCTGTGGCTCAGACCATACATGCCGGATTTGTCGACCACGACACAAAGACATGTTTCTTCACCGACCATCAGATATTCGACCGTTTCCACAAATACAGCCTAAAATCCGATAAGGCAAGAAGCGGTAAGCTTGCTCTTTCGCTCAAGGAGCTTAATCAGATTGAGATCGGCGACTACATAGTGCATATAGATCATGGCATAGGCAAGTTTGCCGGGCTTATCAAGACCGATACCAACGGGAGTCCTCAGGAGATGATAAAGCTCCTGTATCAGAACGACGACATGATTCTCGTGTCGATACATTCGCTCCATAAGCTGTCGAAATATCGCGGCAAGGAGGGTGTGCCCCCGAAGATCAATAAGCTTGGGTCAGGAGCCTGGAACCGCATAAAAGATCGCACCAAGAGCAAGATGAAAGATATCGCCCGCGATCTCATCAAGCTCTATGCCGCGCGGCGCGAAGAAAAAGGGTTTGCATACTCTCCCGATTCCTATCTTCAGCATGAGTTGGAGGCAAGCTTCATCTATGAGGATACCCCCGACCAGCTGAAGGCAACGCAGGCGATAAAGGCAGATATGGAGAGCCCGCGTCCGATGGATCGCCTTGTATGTGGAGATGTGGGTTTTGGAAAGACGGAAATTGCTATACGTGCAGCTTTCAAGGCAGCCACAGATTCTAAGCAGACGGCAGTTCTCGTGCCAACAACTGTGCTTGCCATGCAGCATTATCGCACTTTCTCGCAGCGACTGAAAGATCTCCCGGTGCGGGTCGAATTCATTTCTCGTGCCAAAAAACCGAAGGAAGTGAAGCAGATTCTCGCTGATCTTGAGGCTGGAAAGATTGATATCCTTATTGGTACACATAAGCTTATCGGTAAGGGGGTCAAGTTTAAGGATCTTGGTCTGCTGATCGTAGATGAGGAGCAGAAATTCGGCGTGGCTGTCAAAGAGAAACTGAAGCAAATGAAGGTAAATGTCGATACTTTGACAATGAGTGCCACCCCTATTCCGCGCACACTTCAGTTCTCGCTCATGGGCGCAAGAGATCTAAGCTCGCTCAATACTCCTCCTGCCAACCGTCATCCGGTGGAGAGAACCGAGGCTACGCGCGGCGATGATATGGTGAAGGAAGGTGTCAGTTGCGAGCTCT
>CAMWQY010000031.1 GCA_947176355.1 uncultured Porphyromonadaceae bacterium | reverse complement strand
TGTATTTTTCGATCAGTTCGTCACGGTCAGGACCTCCATATTTGATTGATTCGCTTA
This sequence comes from uncultured Porphyromonadaceae bacterium, assembly GCA_947176355.1. Taxonomy (GTDB): domain Bacteria; phylum Bacteroidota; class Bacteroidia; order Bacteroidales; family Muribaculaceae; genus Lepagella. The sequence goes on along the minus strand of CAMWQY010000031.1, from coordinate 14,218 downwards.
CGGGAAGGCTTTCCACCACGCTCCAGCGCAAGCCATGGCTCTCGATGTAGTCTTTCATCTTGTTTACTTCTTCCTCGCTCCATATTTCCCCGTTTGGTATATGATGTAGAGCGGTGACGATACCTTCTACGCCTATCTGGCGAAGCATATCGAGTGTGATTTTATCGTTGGGTCCAAACCAACGCCATGTTTTTTCCATATTATACTGGTTTAAATTCAAGTTTTCTAATCACAAAATTAATCAATCTTTCCGAAATAATCAAACTTTTCTGTAAGGCTCCATGTGAATGTTGACTACAGAGGGATTGAATTCGGCTTTGAGACGATTTTCTACATTTGTGGCTATGTCGTGGGCTGCTTTCAATGTGATATCCGGATCAAGCTTTATGTGGAAATCTATTATCTTTGTATTCCCATTGCTTCTGGAACGCAGATGATGGAAATCTTTCACTCCCGGTGTCGTCATGATGATATTGGCAATGGCATCTGAGTCTTCTTTAGGCAAGGAAGCCTCAACTAATTCCTTTACAGAGGTCTTTGCCATATTACATGCCATGGCTACAATAAGAGCGCTGACGACAACAGCCGCCAATGGGTCGAGGAAACGCCATTTCGGACCGAGAAACATGGCGCCTGCAATGCCGGCGAGTGTGGCAAGAGAAGAGAAGGCATCCGACCGATGATGCCATGCATTGGCTTCCATCGCTGACGATGCTATTTTTCTGGCAGCGGATCGTGTGTATCTAAACAACCATTCTTTTGCTGCTATGGAAGCGATTGCCATTCCTAATGCAAGCCATGTCGGTTGCATGATTTCGTCTCCTTTAAAGAATGAGATACCTCTTTCTACTCCGTCGACTAATATTCCAATGCCGACAGCTCCCAGTAGCAAAGACATGAGGAATGTCACGAAAGTCTCAATCTTGCCATATCCGTATGAATGTGAAGGATCTGCCTTCTTTCGAGAGACACCTATCACTATTAGAACTGCAATATCTGTCAGAAGATCGGATGCAGAATGCACGCCATCAGCGACCATTGCAGATGAACGTCCGAACACACCGGCAAGAATTTTCATCACAGAAAGCCCTGCATTGGTCCAAAATCCAACCCAAGTGACATGTCTTCCAATTTTTACCTCTTCCGATACTTCGGTCACATCTGCATTATCTTTTTTGCATTCCATACGTAGTAGCTAACATTTAATTGTAATCTTACAACTTATATAACATATAAGTTCGCTATTTTTACTATATAAAGGCCGGTTTTGTAAGTCCGGGTCTAAAACATTCAGAAAAATGTTGCGTTCTTCTAATAGATAATTTGTGATTAATGTTAATTTAATATGGAGACTATAATAAATATAGCCGGCTATGGAGCTGCCCTTTGCATGATCTTCGGTTATCTTCCGCAGGCAATAGCCACCATCCGTACGCGAGATACTGACGGCATCGCGATGCCCACTTTTCTTATGTTGGGACTTGGATCCGTACTCTTTGTCATCCAAGGAATCCTGCTTGGCAACATTCCCATCGTAATTACCAACACGATAGCTACCGTCTGCTCCATAATCATCTTTGCCATAAAGATCCACAACGACAGCAAAAAAAGAAATTCTTAAATTTTGTAATCCAGGCTTTTTTTTGTAATTTTGCAGTACCCATCAATATGTAGAAGAAATGATTCTAAGTATAGATAATTTCAAGTCGATAGAGCATGTCGCCGGATTGGATATTTCTGATCTGTCGGTTTTAGCAGGTGTGAATAGCAGTGGAAAAAGCTCAGTTATTCAGGCATTGCTTTTGTTGAAACAGACTTTAAATTCATCTACGAGTGAAATTCTGAACATCAACGGTCCATACGTATATGCAAATTCGTTGTTGGATTTGATTCATAATAAGAAAGGCGGCACTATAGGATTCGCTCTTATTCTCAATGAAAAAGAACTGAACAATACAGCTATACAGCAATATGCAAAGGATAGTGTCAAGGGTGTCGACAGAATGTTTCTATCTGTATCATTCAAGGTCAAAAGTGATGGTACATTTGTTGTTTCGGAATTCAACCTTTCTATTGCCCTTTCAAATGGAAGCAATATAGATAATACTCTTTCATGGCGTCCTAACAAAAAAGTATATGATTTTATGGAAGACGGAAAGGCAAAGAATGGTTTGGAGGCTGACCGCTATTCCTTTGTCAATTTCTTCCCTGTCTTTTTGAAGAAAAATGGAAATTCACTTGAATTACCCATAATGAAGGCTGCACGTGAGACTCTTGTAAGTGTGCTTGAAAATGTCACATATATAGCTCCTCTTAGAGTTGCTCCAGTGTTGGCAAGAAGTTACCAGACTGATATAGAAAGCAGATATGTTTTGCCTGACGGTGAAAATACTAGGTTTATTCTTGATCGTATTAGCCATGATGATAAGGAGGCTTTTGCGCTTGTGAAGGAATGGATATGCAATAGGTTTCATTTGGCTCATGAAATAGACGTGGTCAAGGAGCCCGGCAAGCTTTATAGAGTGGTAGTGACTACAAATGAAAGAGTAAAGGTAGATCTGATGCACATGGGTTTTGGCCTCAGTCAGATTCTTCCTATTGTCACTCAAGGAAGTATATCAAAGGCAGGAGCCTTGATGATAGTGGAAGATCCGGAAGTCCACATGCATCCCAGCATACAGGCTTCTATGGCAGATTTCTTCATCTATTTGTGTAAAGAAAAACAAGTGAATGTAATGGTTGAAACTCATAGCGATCATTTTATTACACGACTTAGGAGAAGAATAGCTGAAAAGATTATATCTCCGGCAATGGTACATTTGGTATTTGTGGAGCATGATGAAGGTTGCAGTGAATACCAGACTATTCCCATGTCTGATACCGGTAGGATTGAAGGAGGAATGCCTAAAGGATTTATGGACTCGCTGGATAATGATTTCCGCGCTATTATATTAGCGAATAGAAAATGAGAATTTCCATAGCTCCATACTTGCCGATTATTGTGCAAAGAGAAGATGATGAGATGGCATTCGAAAATCTTTGTCTTCTTGGTCTTCCTCAATACGTTACGCTCTATGTAGCAGGAGATTGGGATGAAATTCTTTTAGAAAGTAATGTTTTTCTTCGGTCCTACGAAACCTATAGACTACTGCTTAAATTGCCTGTCATCGAAATGAATGTGGAAAATAAGGCTGTGCATATAAAAATTGATCCCGACATTATTTCGGAATTGCCTCAAAAGAATCAGGATACGGTGAAACAGCAGCTTTTTGCATTACTTTTTGCGGAGCATTCGAAAAAAATATTTGCGGGAGCGAATATGGATTCGTCAAAAATTTTATTATCTTCTGACCATACATTTGAAGAAATCAATAATTATAATCCTTATGGCAAAATAACGTTGTTGGATTTAATTGACACTTATCTACCCCGACTGGAGCAATTGAAGCACTATCATAATAATAGAAAACTTGGTGTCAAGAATGTTTCCGCATTCTCTGCTTATTATAAAAATGATGAAGAATATGCTAAGAGTCTATTATCATTGGCTTTTGACGAGTATCCAGGGGATGTGAATGATAGGACATATCTCTACACTTATGATAAAAAGTATAAGACTTTTGTGGAATTCCGACCGGGAAGAAATAATGTCTATCATGGGATGGACATTAGTTTGGAAGAGGCAAAAAGAAAATCTCCCGATATTGTGAAGAAATATCATAAATAGTTATGAATATACTTGTGACAGGGGGGGCGGGGATGCTTGGAAGCTATCTCCTCCCTATTTTGAAAAATGAGGATAACGTTGTGGCTACTCTTCAGCGTCATGACGCCGACATAATATGTGATTTGACTAAAGAAATTCCCCGATTTGGAGAGAAGACATTTGATCTGGTGGTGCATGCTGCCGGATCTCACGACGAGGGAGATGCCTTGGATCTTAATCTTGATGGGACTCGAAGGCTTCTCGAAGCTCTTGAGGCGAATCCACCTAAGGAATTTGTCTACGTGTCAAGTTGGGAAGTATATAGTCCAGACTCCGGAGAAGACATCAAAGAAGATCATCAACTTTGGGCTGCTACGAAAGTTGGGCAGTCGAAGGCGCGTGCTGAAGAAACGGTCAGGAAATGGTGTGCTGACCATGACGTCTTGCTGACAATAGTCCGACCTGCCCGGATGTTTGGAAAAGGTGTCAAAGGGGAAATGAGAAGTCTCTTCAACGATGTCGTCAATAGCAGGTATATCCATGTTAGAGACAACGATGCAATGCTCAGTCTTGTCTGTGCATCCGATGTAGCAGAAGCGATTGAAAAACTCCATTCTATTGGCGGAATCTTTAACATTTCAGATGGGAAGGGTGCTAAATGGATAGAATTAGCTGAAGCAATGAGTTCTAATTCAGGAGCAATGAAGCGCCAGACATTCCTGCCTAAGAAATGGGCTGATGTCGCTTGGAAATTTGCTTCCTGGCTTCCTGCTGTCAACGCCTCACTCTCTCCTGAGATTCTATCAAGGAGGAGCAAGACTCTCACACTCTCATCCGAAGCCTTAAAAATGGCTTTGCCGCACTGGAATCCATATCCAACCATCGACGTAATCAGCAGGGTAAATGAAGATTATCCCTACCTGGATTAATATGTAAGCAATGAGAATAATAAAGAATATCATAGACGGAATCGCCTCGTTTGGTAAGGTATTGCTCCTTTCCAAACGCCCTTCCCCTGCCGGGACTCCGAAAGATGAAGCATTGATAATAATGGGCAATGGACCCTCTCTGCGCGATACAATTGCCAACAATTCTGATATACTGAAGAAGTCAAAGACCCTTGCGGTCAATTTTGCCGCTAATGCCGACAGCTATTTTGAATTGAAGCCCGATATCTATGTGCTTGCAGATCCTCATTTCTTCCGCACAGGGCAGGATGGAAAATCTGCCGATCCGAATGTCGTCAGGCTTTGGGAAAATATTGCAGGAACTGACTGGGATATGAGTCTGTATATGCCATGCAAAGCAAAAATCCCGGATTCAATCAAACATAATACACATATTACAGTTAAGAGATACAATCTCACCCCGGGCGAGGGCCTCTCAGGTCTGGTGCATTGGCTCTATCGTAAGGGCTTGGCTATGCCACGGCCACGAAATGTACTTATAGCATCGATAATGATAGCACTCCGTGAGGGCTATCGGGATATATATATTGTAGGAGCCGACCATACATGGAGCCGTGACCTTTGGGTTGACGACAAAAATCGAGTCATATCAGTTCAGAAACATTTCTACAAAGATAATGACAAGGAATTTGAGCGAGTAGCGCAGGAGTATGCCGGCTATCATCTCCATGATATTCTAAACAGTCTTACGATCGCTTTCCGCTCTTACCATCAGATAGCCGACTATGCTTCAAAAATTGGAGCAAAAATCACCAACTGTACTCCAGGTAGCTTTATCGACGCATTTCCTCGATCTCAATTAAATTAATTCGACGACAAAGATGACAACGAATAATGGTCTTTTGGCCCTTTCACCAATGTTGGTCTTCCTGCTGCTATACGTGGCGGTCTCCGCTATAATCGGTGATTTTTATAAAATTCCAATTTCGGTAGCTCTTCTGGCAGCTTCAATGTGGGCTATTATAATATATCGAGGCAAAAGCCTGAAAGAGCGTATCGAAACTTTTTCTTCAGCTGCAGCCGATAAAGATATCATTTATATGATATGGATATTCGTGCTTGCCGGAGCATTTGCATCCTTAGCCAAGGAAATAGGGGCTGTGGATGCCACTGTCAACTTCACCCTCAGTATATTCCCGCCGCAATATATAGTGCCGACACTATTTCTGGCAGCCTGCATCATTTCTTTTTCCATCGGGACCTCTGTCGGCACTGTAGTTGCGCTCACGCCTTTGGCAGCCGAACTCGCTTCAGCAGAAGGGGGGAATGTGGCGTTTTTTGTAGGAATTGTGTTGGGTGGAGCATTCTTTGGCGACAACTTGTCGTTCATATCAGACACTACGATTGCCGCCACACGTTCGCAAGGATGTCAGATGCAAGATAAGTTTAAAGTAAATCTTTGGATAGCTCTTCCGGCAGCCATTGTAACTCTTCTTTGTTATATATTGATTGTCCCCGACGTGCCGATAATTGAGACACATCAATCCGGTGATCCGTGGCTTATGCTGCCGTATCTGATGGTGATAGTGACAGCGGTGGTCGGCTTGAATGTGACGGTTGTCCTGACTCTCGGTATTGGTTGCGCAGTAATTTTAGGTGCCATAAAGGGTATTGGGCTTCTTGATATGGCGGGTTTTGTAGGTTCCGGAATTGAGGGAATGGGAGGGCTAATAATAATCACCCTCCTTGCATCAGGAATGCTCGGAGTGATAAAGGCTTGCGGAGGAATTAGCTATATCCTTAATGTGCTGACAAGGCGTATATCCGGTTTGCGTGGTGCACAAGCCACCTTGGCTGTCCTTGTCGGTATTGTAAATCTCTGCACTGCCAATAATACAGTGGCTATCATTACAGTTGGAAGTCTTGCTAAGGATATTTCAGATAAATTTGGCATCGACCCAAGAAAAAGTGCCTCGATTCTCGACTCTGCTTCTTGTGTAGTGCAGTGTCTTATTCCATACGGGGCGCAGACCCTACTTGCCACATCGCTTGCAGGGATTTCTCCGGCTGCTCCATTCCCGTATCTTTATTATCCATGGGCTCTCGGATTAAGTCTTATGCTATCTATTGTGTTTCTTTTCCCAAGACGCTATTCGCATATTAGATAGCGGGTCACTCCAACTTCCCTGAATTGGTCAGCTGTCTTTTGGGAAGGATTTACCACTACTGTCAAGTATGGATATGCTTTAGCGGTAGGAAGGTCGTCGGGATGGTCAGTGATGAAAGATTCAAGACGCAAGTTTTCTTGCATTAAGAGATTGTCGATAGCCTCATGCTTCGCAACTCCTTTCATTTCGGCGAACTCCTCTATGTCGTCGGTGAATTTTGTGGCAATGACTCCATCATATCCCAGCCGGTGGCATAATGGTAGGGTATACTCTTCGATGGCAGCAGTGGCTATATAAGTCAGGCATCCGAGTCTACGTCTCGACTCTATAAGATCCGCTACATGAGTATTGACGGATTGGGCAATTGTATCAGCCAGATCTTCCCAATCCGTTTCCAAAAGATGGCGTCGGGCTGTTTTTGTCAGATGCCACTTCATTTTTCGATGGCTGATAATCCTCATACTTCGTAGCCAGGTTTGCCATAATGTGCATATAGCGGCTCCAGGCGCTCGCCTTTTAAGGAGTAGGCGAGGAAGTCGCTTCATGAAAATATGCGTAGAATTGCCGGAAATCAATGTGCCGTCAAGGTCTACAAAAGTAGCTCCTTTCAATGGCTCTTGTAATCGTTCGACCATGGAAATCTAATTAAGGTTTTGTTTCTGTATAAAGAATAGTCTGCGTGGATACGAGGATGTGAGGTGGTCTCAGTCATCACTGCAATCCGGATCTCGGCATTGGGGTTTATTCCTTTTAGTGCCGCTACAATTGCAAATAGGGTATCGCCACTGTCTATTGCATCATCAATCACTAATATGTGGGGAGTGGCAGATCTTTGAAGAATAGAGACTAAACCATCCGGTAGCAATATTTCGGGAGCAAGTCCTCTTCCTTTTATCTTTCTTCTAAAAGACAAGAAGATGGATTCTGTTATCCTCAGCAGATTAAGCAAAGATATAGGAAGCCCTTTCAAAATCGAGCTCATGGTTGCGTTCTTATGCTTTGTGCTTGGCCTTTGGAGCGTTACGTCGAATCTTTCTCCATACCGGTCTTGTGGAAAGTGCCGACAAAAAGCATCGCATACGAATGAACCGCCACGTCTGACAGCCACAACGGCATCAAATTTCATAGCACTCCCTTCTGTTACCATCAGTGATAGTTGCTTTGCATGCCGGTCGAATGCGTTTGGATCTAAGGTCAGGACTTGCATAATAGTCGTATTGCCGGTATGCCCAAATAAGAGGTGAGTGCACCGAGTTTGTTTTTTAATCTTACGTTGCTGTCAATCAATTCATTAAAACGCTGTTCTTTTATGATCTTCAGGCAACGCTCCTGTTGCTCGGGATTGTCGACACCATTACGGAGCATTTCGACAAGGATATTGAAATGTGCGCTGAAACGTCGATCGAGAGCAGCTTTGTATAGTTCAGGCGAACGGCGTTGCATGTGCTCTACAATCCTGTCGGTGACATCAAGCACGTCAAAGCGTGAATCACTCCATGTGTTGATGAAGCTTGCAGGATTGTCGCGGTAAAAATATACAGTGCGGTCAAGTATGCATACCTTTTCTGCGCGTTCGAACGCCTGATAGAAAAGGTCGAGGTCTTCATACCAGCAATGTCTGAACCGAAGCGGACGCGCACCATTGAATATAGACGAACGAAAAAGTTTCCCACAGGCACTGTTGAGGATTTTCTTCTGATAGAGTCCTATGAGTATTGCTTTATCGGAGGATACCGTCGAAGCTTTCCCCTTTCCTTCAGGCATTTTCGTCGGCACTTCCCTGACATAATTCCCGGTGACAATCCCGGCTCCGCTCCTCTCAGCATGCTCTAACATTAAGGAAAGAGCATCCGGAGGCAACACATCATCGGCATCAAGGAATGATATCCAGTCACCGCATGCCATGTTGATTCCGGCATTCCTGGCGGCTGACAGCCCTGAATTCGCCTGGCTAATGAGTCTGAATCTTGGATCGCGTGCGCAGTATTCAAGACATATTGAATGGGAGCTATCAGATGATCCATCATCCACAAGTATTGCCTCGAAGTCTGAATATGTCTGAGTCTGCAGCGAAGAGAGAGCATCTCGCAGCCACTTTTCTGCATTATAGACGGGGACGATTACAGATATGATTTCCATGACTTGAAAAGATTCGATGATGCAAAGTTAATGATTTCTCTTGTAAATGCCAAAAGAAAGAGCCACTGCAATGCTTGCAATGGCTCTCTGCCTTATTTTTTCGATTGAATCTTATAGTTCGGGTTCTTCTACGAAGTCATCCTTGCCTACACCGCATACCGGGCATACCCAGTCATTGGGGATATCTTCAAAAGCAGTCCCGGGGGCTATGCCACCGTCGGGATCTCCTACTGCCGGATCATAAATCCAATCGCATACTTCACATCTGTATTTTTTCATAGTCAGATAAATTTAAAGGGTTTCTAAATCAGTTTTCATCTATTAAAACCCACTCAATGTATATTTGGTTTAATGTTTCGGACAAAAAAATTTGCACCACTCCATATTTTTCTCTATTTTTGCATCAAATATGGCTCTCTAATGACCAAAATCCTCATTTTAGACCATATACCATATATAATTAAGAATTATGCCTTGTGCATTATGAATTATTTTGAACATGGACAAATATCAAGAAGTGATCGCGTCGTCAAAGGTGACAGGCGATGATGAAGTCGTAAAGGCTGAAGTTAATAAGATAGTGGAAGAGGCAGACAAATACGCCTCAAAGGAAGTCTACGAATTCCTTCTGAATTCCATCGATCTCACTACACTCGCTACAGAAGACAGTGTGAAGAGTGTCGTGGCTTTTACTGAAAAAGTAAATAATTTTGATAGCGACTATCCTCAATATAAGAATGTAGCAGCAATATGCGTGTATTCTAACTTTGCTGAGGTGGTCCGCAACACGCTTGATGTCCCGGGTGTTGACGTTGCTGTGGTAGCCGGATGTTTCCCAAGCGCCCAGACCTTCATCGAAGTGAAGGTGGCAGACGTGGCAATGGCTGTACTCGGGGGTGCAGATGAAGTTGACATCGTTTTCCCTGTCGGTATGTACAAAGACGGTGACTATGAAGGTCTTTGCGATGAAATCATTGAGATGAAGCATGCAGCCCGCGGCGCAAAACTCAAAGTGATTCTCGAGAGCGGACTCCTAAAGACTGCTGAAGATATCCGAAGAGCTTCCTTACTTTCTCTTTATAGCGAAGCAGACTTCCTAAAGACTTCTACCGGCAAGATATATCCCGGGGCAAGCCTTGAAGCCGCATGGGTAATGTGCCAGTGCATAAAGGAATATTATCAGGCTACCGGCCGTAAAGTAGGTTTCAAGTGTTCCGGTGGAATACGTACCACTGAAGAAGCACTGAAATACTATGCCATAGTCAAAGAGGTGCTTGGCGACGAATGGCTATGCCACGACCTCTTCCGCATCGGGGCAAGTTCGCTTGCCAATGCAGTGCTGTCATCGCTCGAAGGCTCTGAAATCAAATATTTCTGAGCATAAATTGAATGTCTATTAAACTTAATATATATGTTGCCAAACACAGATGTCATCACGAAAGATAGCGTGGTGGTAAGATTTTCAGGAGACTCCGGCGATGGTATGCAGCTTGCCGGTAATATTTTCTCCAATGTGAGTGCAGGCGAAGGAAACACTATCTCCACCTTCCCTGACTATCCGGCAGAAATACGTGCTCCGCAAGGATCGCTTAGCGGAGTGAGTGGTTTCCAAGTGCATATCGGTAAGGGTGTCCATACGCCCGGTGATGAAGCAGACGTGCTTGTCGCTATGAATCCGGCGGCATTGAAGACCAATCTTCGATATCTTAAGAAAGGAGGAATTATAATTTGCGACAGTGATACTTTCCGCCCTGCTGATCTCAAAAAAGCCGAATATGCTACGGATGATCCGGTCGCTGAGCTTGGCATCGACCCGGAGCACATCATGCTCGTGCCGATGACAACAATCCTGAAGGAGGCACTTGCTGACTCCGGAATGGATCAGAAAGCTATGATGAAGTGCAAGAATATGCTGGCTCTCGGCATAGTCTGCTGGCTTTTCGATCGCCCTGTGGAAGGAGTGCTTCATAAACTCAAAGCTAAGTTTGCTAAGAAACCGTCGGTATATGAAGCAAATGCCAAGGTCGTGCAGGCAGGTTGGGACTACGGACACAATACTCACGCCTCAATGCCTACTTATCGCATTGAGACTGAAACTGTGAAGCCCGGTGTCTATACTGATGTAAATGGCAATACGGCTACCGCTTGGGGCTTGATAATGGCATCTGAAAAGAGCGGTCTTCCGCTATTCCTCGGCAGCTATCCTATCACTCCCGCTACCGACATACTCCATGAGCTTGCAAAGCGAAAAGATCTCGGTGTCAAAGCTTGTCAGATGGAAGATGAAATTGCCGGTGTATGCTCAGCTATCGGGGCATCATACGCAGGAAATCTTGCTGTCACTTCCACTTCAGGCCCCGGGTTGGCACTTAAGAGCGAAGGTATCGGTCTTGCTGTCATGGCAGAACTTCCGCTTGTAGTCATTGACGTGCAGCGTGGCGGTCCATCCACAGGTCTTCCCACAAAGACAGAGCAGACCGATCTGATGCAGGCTCTTTATGGACGCAATGGAGAGTCTCCTCTTTGCGTGGTGGCTGCAGCAAGTCCTACCGATTGCTTCACTATGGCATTCGAGGCTGCCCGAATCGCTCTTGAGCACATGACTCCCGTCATCCTTCTTACGGATGCCTTCATAGCCAACGGATCGAGTGCATGGAGAGTTCCGGAAGAGGAAGATTATCCAGCCATTAAAGTGCCCCATGTCAGCAAAGAGATGGTAGAAGCAGGTTGGACTCCCTATATGAGGAATGCTGATACACTTGCCAGATATTGGGCTATGCCCGGCACAGAAGGTGCGATGCACCGTGTAGGTGGCTTGGAGAAGGATGCCAAGACAAGTGTCATCTCTACAGATGGTGCTAATCATGAGAAGATGGTGTGGACCCGCCGTCAGAAGGTGGCAAATATTGCCAACGATATCCCATTGCTTGAGATTCAAGGCGACCAGTCAGCCGATACTCTTCTTGTAGGTTGGGGCGGCACTTACGGCCACATGCTGACAGCTTGCGAGCAGCTTAATAAGGATGGTCATCCTGTGGCGCTCGCTCAGTTCAGATATATTAATCCGCTTCCTGCAAACGCACTTGATGAAATAAAGAAATATAAGAATGTCATCGTGGCGGAACTCAATACCGGTATGTTTGCCGACTATCTGCAGCAGAAACTCCCCGGAGTTGATATAAAGAGAATCAATAAGATCGAAGGCCAGCCATTCATGGTGTCAGAGATCGTAGAGGCTACAATTAAGCATATTAATGAAAAATAATCCGGTGACAATGGAAAATAATAATTGCATATTCGCTCCAGGTGACTATAAAAATGGAGCAAGTGTACGCTGGTGTCCCGGATGCGGAGACCATGCTATTCTCAACACTCTTCACAAGGCTATGGCACGTGTAGGAGTAGCTCCTAAAGATACGGTTGTAGTCAGCGGTATTGGCTGCTCTTCGCGTCTTCCTTATTATATGAATACGTATGGCATGCACACTATCCATGGGCGTGCCGCCGCAATCGCAACAGGAGTGAAGACTTCCCGACCCGAACTGACAGTATGGCAGATATCCGGAGATGGTGATGGCTTGGCTATAGGTGGCAACCACTTCATTCATGCCGTTCGCCGCAACGTGGATATCAATATGCTACTCCTCAATAACAAGATCTATGGTCTGACTAAAGGACAGTATAGCCCTACATCTGAGCGTGGCACAATCTCCAAGTCAAGCCCATACGGCACCACTGAAGATCCATTTATACCGGCAGAACTCTGTTTCGGTGCCCGTGGCAATTTCTTTGCTCGTTCATTCGACGTAGGTCTTGATATCAGTGTCGATGTCATGGAAGCGGCTGCCCGCCATAAAGGAGCTTCTGTAGTGGAGATCCTTCAGAACTGTGTCATCTTTAACAATGGCATTCACGCCAACATCGTAGACAAAGAAGTGCGCGACGACCATACCATCTATCTCCGCCACGGCGAGAAAATGCTTTTCGGCAAGAATCATGAGAAAGGTCTTGTGCAGGATGGTTTCAATGTGAAGGCAGTGACAATAGGGGAGGACGGTTATACTATCGACGACGTTCTCGTGCATGATGCACACTGCGAAAGCAACTTCCTCCAGCAGCAGCTTGCCATGATGGATGGACACGACCTTCCACTCGCGCTCGGAGTGATTCGTGATTACGCGGCTCCGACCTACGAGGCTGAAGTGGCGGCACAAGTTGAGGAAGTGAAAGGGAAGAAGAACTTCACTTCGCTCCGCGACATGGTGCTCAAGACTACAGACACTTGGATAGTGGAGTAAGCCCTAAATCCCTTAAAATCTTAGAGCCCTTAAAGACGAGAAAGTCCTTAAGGGCTTTTTTCTGGGATATGATTAAGAAAAAATGAAATTTTTGATGAGAATTAGGGTAAAAAATAGGAAATTCGGACAAAAAACGCCAAATGTTATGCACAAACATCAAAAATTTGTGCAAAAAATTTCGCTATATGAATTTTTTTAATTAGTTTTGCACTCTCAAAACGACAACTATATAATTTTTCTAACTCAAAACTATCAAGATTATGTCTGATATCGAAAACAGAGTAAAGGCTATCATCGTCGAGAAACTCACAGTAGACGAAAACGAAGTAACACGCGAAGCAGGCTTCAGCACAGACCTCGGTGCTGATTCTCTCGACACTGTAGAACTCATCATGGAGTTTGAAAAAGTGTTTGGAATCACAATTCCTGACGAGGACGCTGAGAAGATCTCTACTGTAGGTGACGCTATCGATTACATCGAAGCTCACGTTTAATCACGACAACCCCACATTTCTCTCAAGATAAAATGGTTTCCCCCTCCTGTGAGGAGGAAACCGGATCTTGAGGCTGTATCTTGTGAAGAATATGGAATTAAAAAGAGTTGTAATTACGGGCCTCGGAGCCCTCACTCCCATCGGCAACGACGTTGCGACCGCTTGGGAAAACGCCAAGAAAGGAGTCAGCGGAGCTGGCCCTATCACACATTTTGACGCATCCCTCTTCAAGACTCAGTTTGCTTGCGAAGTGAAGGATTTCGAACCCGCAGATCATTTCGACCGTAAGAAAGCTCGTCAGCTTGACAGGTATGCCATGTATGCTCTCACAGCTGCTGATGAAGCGATTAAGGATGCGGGTCTCGAAGACGAAAACCTTGACAAAAACCGTATCGGAGTTATTTTCGCTGCCGGTATCGGTGGCCTTCATACATTTGAGGAGGAAGCCGGCTACTATGCCATGAATAAGGAAAATGGTCCGAAATACAATCCTTTCTTTATTCCT
>CAMWQY010000030.1 GCA_947176355.1 uncultured Porphyromonadaceae bacterium | reverse complement strand
ATGCCAACGCCACTCCGACCCACGTCCTAATGATGGCATCAGCCTCCTGTGGCGAGCCCTTCATCGGCACCGAGGGCCTAACCCTCTACATCGACAACATCAACTTCGGCTTCTGACAATCCAACTCATACCAATTAGACCAATTAAACCAATTAAACCAATTAGACCAATTAAACCAATTAAACCAATTAGACCAATCTGACCAATCTGACCAATCTGACCAATTAAAAAAAATAAAAATATGAAAATCGCAATAATAGGCTACGGCAAAATGGGCCACATGATCGAGAAAATCGCTCGCGATCGAGGCCACGAAATCAGCGTCATCATCGACGCCGAAAATGAAGCAGATATAGACTCTAAAGCATTCCGCAAATCAGACGTCGCAATTGAGTTTACCCAACCGACCACAGCGGTCAACAACCTCCTACGTTGCTTTTCAGCGGGAGTACCTGTCGTCTGCGGCACTACCGGTTGGCTCGATTCTCTACCCGCTGTGAAATCCGTGTGCGAAAGCGGGAAAGGGGCATTGCTCTACAGTTCCAACTTTTCAATAGGAGTCAATATCTTTGAAGCAGTAAGCCGATACCTTGCCGGAATAATGAACGAATACCCTCAATACACTCCCTCGATGGAGGAAGTACACCATATCCATAAACTCGACCACCCATCCGGCACTGCCATCACCATTGCCGAAGAGCTTATCGCCACATCAAACAAAGTCGACAACTGGAAAGAATCTCCGGAAAACGCCCACAACGCTGAAAACATCGACAACTCTCAACACGATGCCGAGGACATTACTCCTAAGAATCCTGAAAATCCTTCTTCCAATACACTCTTCATCTCCCACCGCAGAGAAGGGGAAGTCCCGGGCATCCACACAGTGACTTGGGACTCCCCACAAGACACAATCACCATTTCACACTCTGCCAAAAGCCGCGAAGGATTCGCTTTGGGTGCAGTACTCGCAGCAGAATGGCTCGCAGAAAAATGCAAGAAATTCTCCGTAGGCCCTCTAAAACTCGGATCAGGACAGACCGGTTTCTTTACAATGAAAGACATGCTCAAATTTTAACCCTACGTATCGCAATACGCGATACGCAACACGCAATAAGCGCAAGCGTTCTCCGTTATAATACATTATGAACTCATTTTATTCTGACCTCCGCAATCGAATTAAAAGCATCCGACCTACACGTTGGGTGCGCTTCGGCATAGTATCTCTAATCTTCTTCCTTTGGGTGATATGGATGCAAAATCCATGGCTCCTGCTGATTTGGCTTCTGCTTGTTGACATTTATATCACTGGTTACGTTCCTTGGACTTGGTGGAAAAAGACAAAAGAGCCCGTCAGGACCGTATTTTCATGGATCGACGCTATCATCTATGCGCTCATTCTGGTCTACTTCATCTTTGCATTTATAGGGCAAAACTATAAGATTCCCTCCTCATCTCTTGAGAAGTCGCTCCTTGTAGGCGACTATCTATGGGTAAATAAGACAATTTACGGACCCCGTGTGCCTCAGACACCACTCCATTTTCCCCTCGCCCAGCATACGCTCCCAATAATCAACACCAAGAGCTATATTGATGAGCCCCAGCTGAAATATCATCGTCTTGCCGGCATACGCAATATAGAACGCGGCGACATTGTCGTATTCAACTACCCCAACGGCGACACCGTAGCGACTAAAATTCCAAATCCGGATTATTATCAGATTTGCTATGAACTGAGCCGTCGTGGCATCGAGGATCCTAAGGCTTATATCGAAGCTAACAAGGCTATGTTTGGCGACATTGTGGTCCGTCCTGTCGACCGCCGCGAAAACTACGTAAAGCGCGCCATTGGTCTGCCGGGCGAACGACTCCAAATTAAGAATGATGTAATCTACATAAATGGCAAGCCTATCGAAGATGCGGAGAATGTACAGTTTAACTATGTAATTCCCGTAAAAGGTATCATTCCCATTGAAAAATGGCAGGAAATCGGCGTGCGTGCCGAGGATCATGGCAGTGCTCCGGTCCAAGTGGATGGAATCCCATATCTCTTCTACGATGTCCCTCTCACTAAAGAAGCCAAGGCAATCGTAGAGAGCTGGCCGGAAGTGGATGGAGAATTGGTCAAGGAATCCAAGACAGGATTCTATGATCTCGGGGGCATGTTCCCACTCGGAAATGAATATGGCTGGACACGTCCGGATATGGGTGAGATATGGATCCCAAAGAAAGGGAGCACCCTGAAATTGACTTTGCATAACCTCCCTGTCTACGAACGCGCAATCCGCACATACGAAGGCAACCACCTCCAGGTGAAAGATGGAAAAATCTTCATCAATGGCAAAGAGACAGACAAATACACCTTCAAGATGGATTATTATTGGATGCAAGGCGACAACCGCGACCGTTCTGCCGACTCACGCTATTGGGGATTCGTGCCTGAAGACCATATCGTGGGTAGCCCCATGTTCATCCTTGCTTCCTTCGATGAAGAGAAAGGTCTCTTTGATGGCAAGATACGCTGGGATCGAATCCTGCGCAATGCCAATCCTGACAAAGACAACAAATGGAAATAATCCCCCCATACCTTGCTTCTACTACTTGGCTACAAGGCAACATCTCTTCGCTTTCACTAAAGGCCCGCGACTATACCCGGACACTCATTGAGTCAAACCATCCCGAAGGGATAGTGCTGACAGTGCCAATTGTAGGGGGCAGTTCTGCCGCCAAGCGTCTGAAACCGGAGAATCTGGAAATTTCAGACCATGGCGACTGGACAAGGATTCATCTTGGCGCGCTCGAGGCTGCATACGGGAAAGAACCATATTTCGTCCACCTTTTTCCTGAATTAGCACCTGTCATTGAAAATTATCCGCAACATCTTGCCACTCTTAACGTTTTATTAATGGAAAAGATGATGGATTTCCTCGGTTACCGCGACGCTATCGAAGAGATTAGAAAGCTTAGGGATAAAAATCCCGAAAGATATGGGAATATTGCAAAGAGACTGGAGTCAAAAATCAACCCTGCCCACTCCTTCCTCGAGCCCCTATTCCGACTCGGTCCTGACTCCATCTTCCTCCTTATGGAAGGGAGGCTTTCCAGCCTCCCACCAAGCAAAACAGAGTAGTAAGCGCACTCCGTGCGCGTCCCCGCACGTCAAAAGCAACTTTAAGTATTATGCATCACGCATTAAGACTAATATTGACCCTCCTTTTAGCCGCCGTCGCCATCGGCAGCCGCGCTGACGTGCCCGAAATCCCGGAATACCAAGGCGATCTAAAAGTAAAGGTCAACCCCGTCAAAGGCTACTATCGTTTCGTCGACGAATACGGAGACTCAGTCCGCATGACCATTTTCAAGGACTTCCATGTCTACCCGCCGATGAAATTCAAGAATAAGAAGCAGGAAGACTTTTACTGGAAGACAGTACGCGACGTCCGCAAGACACTCCCCTACGCAAAACTCGCGTTCGCCACTCTCTGCGAGACATACGAATACATCCTAACCATCCCGGACGAGAAGACACGCGAAAAGCATCTCAAACGCCTCGAGAAAGATATTTTCGAGCAATACAAGCCTGTAGTAAAGACCATGACCAAAAATCAGGGTAAAATCTTGCTCAAGCTCATAAACCGCGAGACCGACCAAAGCTCATTCAGCATAGTAAAAGCCTTCTTAGGCAGTTTCAGAGCCGGTTTCTGGCAGACATTCGGAAAATTCTTCGGCATGAACATGAAAGCCGGTTTCCATCCCGAATCTAACAAAGATGATGCAGTGATAGATCGCATCGCATTCCTAATCGAACAAGGGCAACTCTAAAAGCCCATTTTTATTGAAGAGGGTCTAACTTCTCGCAGCCAATAATAATCCTTTCCCGACAAGTGTCACACAAGTCATAGCTGCCGGCAATAGCACCGTCTCCCCCTTTTTTACCATCATATCCCCAACACTCACCTTGCCCTCCAGACACATCAAGACAGTAAATGACGAATCATCATACTTCAACTGTATTTTTCCATCAAGCAAGATCCTATTCACCGTGAAATGATCGCATTTGGCTATCTCTACTTCAGCTAAGCTGTCGTCGACGGGTGTGCTCTTATAGTCATCGTAATGAGTATAGTCTATCGCATCTTTAGCCAATTCGGTATGCAGTTCGCGAGTATTGCCCTGAGCATCCCTGCGTCCGTAATCGTAAATGCGATAAGTAATGTCGCTCGACTCCTGAATCTCAGCAAGAAGATTTCCTGCTCCTATAGAATGCACTCTCCCGGCAGGAAGAAAGAATACGTCTCCAGGGTGTGAATCGTGTACGGCAAGCACATCCTCAATTGAGTCATCCTTTACTTTTCCTACATATTCCTCGGGTGTCAACGGGCGATTCAGGCCTGAATAAATCTTCGCATCTTTCTCAGCCTCGATTATATACCACATCTCACTTTTACCCAGGCTTCCATGACGTGACATTGCGAGCTCATCATCAGGATGCACTTGCACTGAAAGATTGTCGTTGGCATCTATCAGCTTCACAAGCAAAGGAAATTTCCCGGCATAACGTTCCATCACATCCTTACCTACCAATTCAGAGCCAAACCGTTCGATAAGCTCTGTGATAAGCATCCCCTTATAAGGACCCTCAGACACTACGGATTCATGCCCGCGCACTTCCGAGATTTCCCAGCTCTCCCCTATATTGGGTCCTGTCTGTTCTACCCCTTTATATCTGCATATCTTTTCTCCACCCCATATCACGCTTTTAAAATACGGAGCGAATCTTATAGGTTCCTTCTTAATCATTTTCTTCTTCATCTATCTTTGAAAGAGCAAACGAATAAGCCCCTGCAGATATTGCTTTGCTCGCACCCATTTTTGAGAAGGTCACCCCAATTCGCTTCATATCATCATATTCCACCGAAAGATTAGTGCCCCTCACATTAATCCGTTTCACATTCCCCTTCGCAAAGCGCTCAAACTCCTTAGGATCATCGAGGTCAAACACTTCCATCTGCACCCTTCTTACGCGATCTCCTCCAAGAGTGGCAAGCTCAGAACGAAGCTCTTTAAGCAACGAAGGCAAGATCCATTGGCGAGCAGCCGTAATGCCACCCCCTATCACGATGATTCCATCGATCAGTTGCGCAGCAATCGACATCGCATTGCCGGCAATCTCCCCAAATTCAGCAAAAGCCTTCTTCGCCGCCTCGATATTACCTTCTCGTTTGCCATCCGCGATCTCGCAAATTTCCTTAGGCTCGAAATTATGGCCATAATCCCCTGAAGCTTCTGCATATACACGTTTTATTGCACGAATAGCCACACCATCCTCCACAATGATGCCATCTTTGGTCTTATGAGGCAGGCAAAACGTCTCAACGCAAGAATTATCCCCACGGTTGAGCTGACCGTTCACCATAATTCCGACTCCAAAACCGGTGCCAAAAGTATAGCCGAGCATATTCTTAAAATGCTTGTTGCTACCAGCCTCTTTCAAACGTCGGTTGATGTCGGGCAAAGCACCGCATAGAGCCTCTCCGTATGCGAACAGATCCCCATCATTATTAATGAAAACCGGAATTCCAAACTCATGCTCAAGCATTGGCCCGAGAGCCACACCATCGCGAAAAGAAGGGAAATTAGGCAGATATCCCCCAATGACTCCATTAGGATAATCCGCCGGACCAGGGAATGCGAAACTGATAGCTACAGGTTTCTGATCAAGCGACTCAATCACCTCACTGAAACCTTTTACTATAGTGTTAAGACAAAGGTCAAGATCATGGGCATTGGAAGGGTATGTAATGGTCTTATCGACATACTCACACCCTCGCATAGCCCCAAACACCAGATTAGTTCCACCGGCATCCAGCGTCACCACTACTCTATCATCGTGCCTATACATATTTCATTCTAAAGATTTAAAGCACAAAGATACAAAATTTCCATGAAACTTCCTTATTTCCCCTCTAAAAATCCAACATTAAAATCTAACATATCAAGTCCCCCCCAATCCCTACTTTCATCCATCCCCGCTGCAGTGTAGATACGGAATCAGCCGAACTGTACTGCCCGGCTGATTTCTTTATTGTGTGTCGTCGGAGGAAAATATTTGATGAAATCCGACAACTAACTCTAAGGCTCCCTCATCGGTATGACCTGTAACAGACAGGCTGTAGGGGCGGCTTTTGGATCAATGTTTTGTTGATTTCTGAAAACTGCGTGTCCATAGGGACTGCCATTATTACCGTATTGATATTGAATGGAGGATGTCCAGAGACCCCAGTCTGACTGTGAAAGAAAGTTTTTTTGCGCAATAATCACGTTAGGTATTAGCGGAAGTACATAGGTGTCTTCCGGATCAAGTTCAAAGGGATTGCAATAGATCTCATCGGCATTGGAGTACTGACTGTCCTTGACAAGATAAGAATTTGAACTCCAAGTCAACCAGTGGTCACTCAGGCCGGTGAATGTATCCCCCATTGGAATGCAGTATCCTACCGGACACGGATCATAAATCGATTTTACAGTTTCTCCCGTATTCCAGGACTTAGCCTCAGTGATGTCGTTTGTATAGCTGGAAGTCCAGATCTGATTGGTGTTGATCCAATTCCAGGCGTTTATAGAATTATTGAATGATCTTGATTGTGTTTCACTAAATACTATCATCGGACTGCATTGACTGAATATTAACGGTTTGTTTAACGTGGATGTATATGTGGTATACGATATCGGCGATGTCAAAGGATTCATGAACGGCATCGACCTCCCCCATTGATATAGAGGAGATTCGCCATACATGTTCAGGGCGGCCGGTATCCGGGGATAACATTCAAAGCGTTTCTTCGTGCCCTTGACATTGACTACCATACGACATATTTGCCTGTCGTTTCCTTCCCGTTGGTCTACCCAACCTAAGTAGCAAGGCATGACAGTATACCTTTTACCTGCCTTGTTCACCAATGTCTTGTCATTTTGTCCCGGAACGTAATCGGTAATCCAGATGTGCCAGCTCCACATTTCGTATGTGCCGATGATGGCGATAAGAGCATTGCCTTGACGTATGTCAGATCTGTTGATCTTGAAGGTGAGGGTCCGTCGGTCATCAGACAGCCGTAAATCGGTTATTATATCGTTTTGGCCATCATTCATAGGAGACTGCCACAGTATTTTTGCTGACTTTATATAGTTGGCGGGTATAGTCGTAGCAGGCTTGTGGTCTACGATATACGGTGATGAAAGGGTCTTTTCCACATACGTTACACTACCTTTTGAACGAGCTGAAAGCACTCCGATTTTTGGGGTCCGCTCCATTTGAGTGTTAGTGGTAAACCAGTCTGTCGTAAGGCTCTTTGTGTTCATCTCGCCGTTTTTTATAGCGTTGCCGTAGACAATTGGTATGGAATATGTGCCGGGAGCGTTTACTATGTAGCAGTTCGCAGTGTTTTGCACCGCAGTATCTCCCGTAGCATTAGACAGATTGTATGGTCTTTCATCGCTTCCGTATTCAGGCATCTCTTTAAGTGCCCTGTCTATGGCGCCATCTGATATCGGTGGCTTCTTTACATGAAAGTTATAATATGTATACTTATAATAATCGTTAACTCCATTGTAAGTTATGTCCGAAAGCATTGTCTCGGTGATTTTTACCGGTATGTCATATTTTCTTGAAGACGGATTGTATTTATAGAATTCAAGATTGCAGTCTTTTACCAGCTCAAGATATTCCTCTTCGTTTTCCTTGCCTTTCTGAATGATGGTTCTCGATAGTCTCACACATTTAGGATCTGCATCGATGGGCCGGTCTTTAGGTATAGCTAAGTCAATGTAATATGGACTTTGACCGGAACCCTCCGTAGGCATATACTCAAAAACAGGCGGAAAGGTATTTGTAAAATTAATTCCGAGTGAATACTCGCAGCGTATTGATTGAGGAGAGATGTAGATGTCGTAGCGCTTTCCTGCTTCGAAACGGCATGACAGTACTCCCGTCAGGGTGCGTTCCTCTTTAGTGTAGTCATCCATATACACCACTTCAACAGTAGCCTCCTCCGGGGTCTGCTGAGGTAATACAGTGAAAGCCGTCAGGTAGTCTGTGATGTTCTCTCCATCCATTCCTGTCACTCTTTTTTCGAGAGTGGATGTATATGATGCGCGGTTGTGGAGGTTGGTCCAGCTGTCGGTCTTGAAGTTATATGTGCCGCTTCCGTAGAGTCCCTTCAGGCTGATACTTTTGATTGATCCGGGGACGAGTCCGTCGGCTTCCTTGAAATAGATTGAGGATGTCACATGATGGAAGTTAAGCGGTACGTATTGGCGGAAGTCACCTCGATATTCTTCCGAGAATACCGTGATGAGTGAGACCTGTTTCGATATCTCGGTGGGTACTGTATAGTCGAGTGTCGGATACCCCGGTTTGTCGGGAGCCGACAGAGTGCCGTGCCCTGAGGGGGCAGTCCCGAAGAAACGAAGTGAATACTTTTCCCCTGGCCATACATAGTCGGTATACGCTGACTGTGCTGTCACGTCCAGTGTAACGTTGTTGAAGTAATTGGGGGTCTGGGTCTCGTTCCATGTTCCGGAGAGATACCTATAGGCCGACAGAGCTATCTTTGTATAGTAGTATCCCGGACGCAGTACGCTCCGGGTCGCTGTATTCTGTGGCTCTTCGACAGGCATTACATCTTCGACGACCTGAAGAAACAAGGAATCCTGTCCTTCCGGCAATTGTCCTCCTATGGATGTCGCTGAAATCATTCTCCTTTTCGTGGTAGTCTCAGAGCGGGTAGAGCCATTTTCAGTTGAATGCCATTCCTTTCCGACTTCAAAACCTATCCTATCGGATGCCATAGGAATGTACAGTCCGGATTCATCTGCACACGAAAGGAGGAGTGCGAAGATGTAGAGTATATGTATGACAATAGGCAATCGGAGTTTCATAATCAAGCTTTGGTTTATATTGGTATTCGGCCGGAGATTCATTTCCGACCGAATTGTAGTGTTGTATTGATGCTTTAGAGTATGGTGGATGGATTCTCGGCTATCTCTGTCCATTCTGTTACAGTCACCTTGAACATTATGGGGGTATCGAGAATGGTATCGCCTGGCTTGGGCACCTCGGGGTCATTTTCCGGATCCTCTCCCTGTCCGCTGCCACCCGGCTTCTTTTCGTCATCGTCGCCGTTGTCGTTGGAGTCGTCGTTATCGTTCTTCGGATGGTCCTTGTCATTCTTGTCGCCGGGGAGTCCCGGGTCAAACTGGTTTTCGCCACCTGTTGGAGGTGCTACTACGCCTGCACCGGTAGCGAAGTCAAGTGTATAGACGTATTTCTTGCCTGCTTCCCAATGAGTCGAGATCGGCACGGCTACCCATCCATAGGCGTTTTCGTCATTGTCGCGGGGGAAAAGTAGTTTGCCATCGTTGTCCTTGATATTGACTTTCACTGCTATGTAGGCGCCTCCGGCTGTATTGTTCTCGTCATCTGTCTTCCATGCCGTCAGACGTTGGGGAATGAGCATAGCGGTCCCGGACTCTGCCATAAGTGACTGTGCCTGGGGCTGCTTCTTGAGTACGATAGGATTGTCGAGAAGGACCTTGTAGCTTCCTTTGGTCTTACCTGCTGTATTCCAGCCGTAGGCGTTATCATAGTCTCCGGCATTCATTGCTCCCACTATCTTGACTCCGGCTATGGTGAATTGATTCGTGCCGCCGTTCATGGCCTTCACTTCTATCTGTGATAGTGCGTGTGAGAAATTGAGAGCCACTCCCGTCTTCTCATCATGCTTTTTGCTGCCCGTGCCGAAGGCATGTATGAAGTCGATCTGCTTCGAAAGGTCGTAGCGTGGGGCGAAGCCCGAAAGGGTCAGCCCGGATCCGGTAAGCGACAAATTGCCGTTAAGGAAGCCCCCTTTATCGGTCATAGCGGGAGAGTAGGCAGCGAAAGAGAGCACCTTATTTTCGTCTTCAGGCCAATAATGAAGTGTCTCGGAGAGGAAGTATCCTCCGGTGTTGGCGAATGCCGCGTCCTGAATGCCGTCGTAGATGTTGGCACCGTCAAACGCTGTGACATAGAACGATTTTAGGTTCGTCATGGTAGTCTCTATGGCGCGTGACGCTGTCACGGCACGGAAATCGATGGCATGGCCCCGGTTGACCTGTTTAATCTCGTCTTCTGAGCAGGACACCAGCGCAAGAAGTGCCGCTGATGTCAGGAATACTGATTTTTTCATGCTGTTGAAGTTTTAAATGAATGATTGTTGTTAGTTGACTTATGTGTTTGTTGATATTTCCTACATGGGAATCAGCTGGGTGACTGTCTGCCATTCGCCGACCGATATGTCGAATCCTCCTCCGCTCATAGCCTTAGGCAAGCTCAGCCTGTCGAGAACTATGTCGCATTTGTCAGGGTCGGAGTCGTGGACCTGATCGGTGACCGTGTAGTTGTGATACCATCTCGATCCGTCGGCGAGAATTGCATATACTGTGAAAATGTGTTTAGTTGTTGAGGGATCGATGTCCGTGCGCCAGCGTGAGTGTCCACAATGGCCCAAGGTCATCCAGGAGCCGCTCAGCGAAGCTTCTCCGTCCGATGCTATCTCGAAAGGTATTGTCACTGTCTCGTCGGTCAGCGTACCGTCATGGAGGAGCATCCCGCCGGCCATTCCCGACAAGGTGGCACTGACCGATGCAACTCCTCCGATGTTCTCAACTGAGTCGATCCTCACTGTGTAGTGGCATATCGCCTCGGTGGGACACATCCTGAATTTCTTAACTTCCTCCGTTCCCTCGTCGGCGAAAAGTCCGTCACTCCTTACCCTCCATAGCTTAGTGGGAGCGCAGACCATGCGTTCCCCTTCTGCTCCCGGTGCACGTGGTACTTCAGCAGCCCTCATGGAAAGTCCCTGTAGCTCGTAGGCATCGCGTAGGCGCACGCGGAATGTCTCAAGCCGGTCGGACTCCTCCACGAGAATCTCCTCCGTGTCAGAATTGAGTGCGATCGCTGTGTAGCGACCGGCCGGCACGAGGATGCGACCTCCGTCGCGACCGTTGAACTCATACCTGATCGATGGGCGTCCGTCTTCAGGGAAGAGGTAGAGGCTCATCGTTGCCGGATTCGCTTCTGGATGTTCGCTCCAGTCAAATTCCACGTCCATAGGGATTCTCTCGTGGCGGTCATGGTCGAAACAGAGTTCCTGCTGGCGCTGGCATCCTGCAAGGATGGCTGCAGACAGAAGTGTAAGGATTGCTATGCAAGGTCTCATTTCTCACCTCCTTTCCCGAAAAGCCATACGAGGGCTATCTCTGCTTTCGACGGTCCGAAATAGCGACGTTGGCGCGTCGACTGCCATACGCTATGGTGTCCCGGTGTTGCAGTATAAGTCTGATACTGTCCGGACAGCACTCCTACTCCCACAGTGAAGTCAAGGTTGAGCTTTTGGGTGAGTCGCATGGCATAGCCGGCATCCAAGCCTCCCCCCAGGGTAGGGCGTTGGAAGAATGTCGCGCCGGAGTATCCACTGAGGTATCCATTGCCGTTGAGGCATATATCGTAGCGTCCTATCTGTGCGTAGAGACCTATGTGCCATCCTGTCAGCTCGCACTGTCCGAAGTAGCGACGTGCGAAAAGTTCCCAGATCTGCAGTCGCAGATAGCGGGCATGCCTTTGCCCACCCCACCAGGCATATATGCAGTTCAACCCAACAGACCATCCGTGGGGAATTGCCAGCTCTATTCCTAAGTTGGGCATGGTAGCAATGTCGTAGAGAAGGTTGCTGCGCAGTGCCCCGGTGATTCGTGACAAGCATGGCTTCCATCCTCTCGGCTCGTACCTGTCCGGATAAACGTAAGATAGGAGATTGTGTCCGGTGGGTGACTCTGCCGCTGTAGCATAGTAGTCGGACGCTTCTTCCTCAAGGAGCATAAGCGGGCCGCGTGTGACGATGGTGATACGCGATACCCTCAGATTAGGGAAGACGGAATCCTTCAAATGGCGCCACGCTGTCCCTCCGTCAAGTCTTCTCAATTTGCGTTGGCGTGTGATCTTTTCCATATATGGGGTTAATCCGGTCCAGTCTGCTCCTCCGGAGTAGTAAGTAAGGCTATCTGTCGTCATTCCGGAGACCGATGATAGTAATTTGAGGGCGGTAGCCGTGCGTCGTTCTGAAAGACGCTGATTGAACTTTGCGTTCCCCTCCGGAGATGAACTTGACACGATGTCTATCCTCAAGGGGGAGGCATGCTTAAGAACCATTCCGAGACTGTCTATTATTCCGCGGTTGTCTCTGAAATCAGGTATGAAGGCGTATTTTGCCACTGGATAATGTATCTCTAATTGAATGGTGTCCATACCATGCGCGCCACACACACCGACTGCCGTCACGATGTATGTCATAGTGATGAGGAAGCGGAGTATTCCTTGATGTATGCCGGTGAGATAAGTCATGATGTAAGGCTGAAATTATGGTGAGATTGGAAATTCGGTTGCAAAAGTAGATGCGGACAGCGTTATAGTCCAAATTTAAGGCGTTACAAATCGTGACATTCACATGTAACACTTGCATAACACATGCTATCGTTGTAATTTTGCAGTATGAAACATTTAGTCACACTCATCGCTCTGCTGACGGCATTGGCATTGTCGCAAGGTTGCCGCCGTCACGCATCTACGGTCGCTCCGTATGGATGGCCGTCGATCACGCCTGCCTTCGATTCGCTGACTATGGCGGCGGAAAATATGTATTTCATAGCTACGGATCCCGACAGACTGCAGCTGATAGTAGATTCCATGAAGAGCATTGCAAATGACCTGAAAGGGCAGAATGGGATCGACGCCCGGGCTTGTGCAGACTACTGGAAGGTCTATAAATATATGGTGGATGGATCTCCTGATATGGTAAAGACAATTATAGACAGTGTGAGGAAAGCTGCGGAAATGGCTGCGCCTGACGAATATATACTACATAGATTGATGGATTTCGACAATCCATACTTCCGATTGAAGACGATTGAGACATTTAAGGAACTTCTGGCCTCTCTTGACTACTACCGTGAGATAGGAGACCTTCCACAGGCTGGTAACATTGCAGTGCTTTTGTCAAACAGCCTTCAGTATGTCAACTCTCCGAATCTCGCCCTTTACTATCTTCAGATGGCTGATTCCCTGTATACCAAATCCGGCAGGGAAATGCGACGCGTTAATGTTCGTCTTAACGAGCCGACAGTGCTTTGCCGTGCCGGATATCTTGATGAGGGACGTACGAAAATAGATGCGCTGCTGGCAGACAGTGATGCTACCGGTGATCTTTTCACAAGGGAAATCCTGCTTCGAAACCGCCATTGTTTCTTTAAAGACAGCGCTTCTCTATTCGAAGGATATCATATTGTCAATATATTGTCGGAATATCCTGAACTGAAAGAGCCGTTTTCGGAGACAAAGGCACTGTATGAGGCTTTGCTCTGCGCTCACTACATGAGAACAGGCCGTCCGGACTCTGCCGCATATTATTTCACACTTGGGTATGGGACAGAAGTCAATGATTGGGATTTTCAGAAAGAGGTATATGGAGTTTATTCACGGTATCTCGAGTCAATCGGTAAAGACAGGGAAGCCTTGAGAGCCCTTAGAAGATGTATAGCGGCAAATGATTCTATCAATAAAAACAACGACCCCGAGAAGAAAGAATATCTCGAGCGCGTCAACGCTCTGCGTCAGCACGAGGCCGAAGCGGAGCGTGAGAGACAAGCTATAGAGAGTAGGCATTACACTGTCGCAGTATCCCTCGTCATCCTCCTTCTGCTATCTTTGATCGCCGTCCAGTGGATACGTCATCGCAACAAGATAAAGACAATCGGCCTCCAGTTGGAGGCCGAGAAGATGGAACGTCAGATTCTTGCCATGTCGCTCTCCAGAGAAGAGTCGGAGAAGGTGCTCGATAAGGTAAAGGAAGAGACTGCTCGACTTAGGCTTGAGGGTAGCGTGTCTGCGAAAGACCTAACTGAGATAGAGACCAACATCAAGATGCATTTTGCAGGGAAGGAAGAGATGATGGCTTTCGAAAAAGCCTTTGCCGAGGTAAGTCCCGAATTCGCCGAACGTCTGAAAGCACTGTCGCCTACAATATCGCCAAACAACATACGGCTATGCACATATCTATATATGGGTCTTTCAAGCCAACAGGTATGCGGCATCTTGAATGTCACGCCGGGTGCTTTGCGGCAGGCTAAACGACGTCTTAGGCAACGCTTTGGACTGTCGGGCGATGACTCGCTCGAGGATTTCCTGCGCGCTCTTGTAAAATAGTTTAGAATGTTACTGCCAATTGGCACTGGAGGCGGTTGGCGTGCAGACCTTCCCCATTGAAGC
>CAMWQY010000029.1 GCA_947176355.1 uncultured Porphyromonadaceae bacterium | reverse complement strand
CTGTTAAAACTGATACAATCAATCGCAAAGCTATCTTCAGGCTTAACGAGAACTTCACATATCTTCCTATCAATAAGGAATATATCGAGCAACTTCAAGGACAAGCCAAGGAAGCTATGCCTGATTCACTGTCGGATTATTCGATAGACCTTACTGTAAATGGGAAACTTCTCTCATATTATATCAATACAATTGATAAACTACCTAAGGAATTCAGGACTAACATCCCTTTCGTAAGGACTGCAGAACCATTGTCTGAAATCACCAAAGGTATGTTGGGCGACAATATTGCAATGTGGCACAGCCATGGAAGATATTATAAGCCGGCAAACGACAATTGGTATTGGCAACGTCCGTTTCTTTTCCAGGCGGTGGAAGACACGTATACATTAGGATATATTCTTCCATACGCTGTTCCCATGCTTGAAAACGCAGGAGCATACGTAATGCTTCCCCGGGAAAGGGACATAAATCCGATTGAAGTCATCGTAGACAATGACCAACCGGAAGAAGGAGGAGTCTTATATTCACAAAATACATATTTTGAGACCAATGGCCATCAAAAATGGCAGACCGGAGAAGGGGAAGGTTTTATATACGACCTTCCGGACTTTAGAGATACCGAAAATCCATTTGAAAACGGTACTTACCGTATGGTGAAAACGACTAAAAGTGGCAGTCCATCCACTGCCTCATGGATTGCAGAATTCCCGGAATCAAGGGAATATGCAGTCTACGTCAGCTATAAATCTTTGCCTAATTCTGCAGAAGACGCTCGCTACACCATCAACTATGACGGAGGCTCGGAAGACATTCTCGTCAATCAGAAGATGGGTGGAGGCACCTGGATCTACCTCGGCACATATCCCTTTGCAGAGGGTTATGATGAGGAAAATCCGACAGTAGTGCTTACCAGCCGTACGGAAAAAGGGGGCGAGACAGTAGTGACGGCAGATGCAGTGAAAATTGGAGGCGGTATGGGTAACATTGCCAGGTCGCCCAAACGCAGCGATGTGCTTTGGAACAACGTAATTCAATCATTTGATACGGATTCGATATCAGTTGACGACGTGGTGGCAGAAATTGCACAATCCTCCAGCCAACCTATAGCTACCGATAATCCATTCAGGAAAGAGGAAATACAGAAGGCAATGGATAAAGAGCCCGTCTTCAAGACATCGGGTTTGCCCCGTTGGCTTGAAGGCGCCCGCTATTGGCTTCAGTGGGCCGGTATGCCTGATTCTATCTATGCCCCATTCGCGGGCACTGATGATTATAAAGACGACTATACAAGCCGAGGTCTTTGGGTCAATTACTTAGCCGGAGGTTCCAGAGTTCTTCCTAAAGAGAAGGGACTCGGAATTCCTATAGATGCAACCATGGCTCTGCACAGTGATGCCGGAAAACGTGCCGATGACTCATTCATTGGCACTCTTGGAATATATTTTACAAATGGGAACGTAAATTATGCAGACGGGACTCCTCGCAAAAATTCACGTACCATGACAGATATGCTTATGCGGCAGATCACCGGGGATATTAGAGCCAAGTATGAACCGGAATGGACACGCCGCCCGATGTGGGATAAATCATACGTTGAAGCGAGAGTACCGGAGGTTCCGACTACTCTTATAGAGCTCCTCAGTCATCAGAATTATGCTGATATGCAGTATGGCAATGACCCTCGTTTCCGTTTTACAGTGGGTCGAGCTATCTATAAGGCACTTGCTCGATTCATTGGAGAGAGAAAGGATCGTAAAGTAGTGATTCAACCTTTACCTGTTAAAAATTTCGCTATTCAAAAGACAGGGAAGACCACTTACAGACTATCTTGGCAACCGACTCCAGATGAATTGGAACCGACAGCAATGCCTACAGGCTATATTGTGATGGAAAGAAGTGGAGAAGACATGAGCTTCCATAAAATCGGAGAGACTTCCAAGCCTCATTTTGAAGTTCAGGCTGACGATGATGAAATTCACTCATTCAAGATCATTGCTTTCAATGAAGGAGGAAGATCGTTCCCTTCAGAGATATTGGCTTTTCGCCATGAGAACAATGACCCACATCCTCTTCTGATCATCAATGGCTTTACTCGTGTAAGTGCACCAGCTCTGGTCAACGACAGTGTGAATTATGCCGGATTTGACACAGCCAATGACTTTGGTGTGCCATATATCAAGGACGTATCCTTCACCGGATATCAAACTGAATTCAATAGAAGTGCAGGAGATGGTTTCGGCAAAAGCAGCGACAAGTACGTAGCCACTGTGATAGCAGGCAACACATTCGACTATCCAGCTATCCATGGAGAAGCAATAGCAAATGCCGGAAGAGGATTTGTCAGCACCAGCATAGGCGCAGTAGAGCAAGGGAGTATCAATCTTTCCGACTTCAAGACTATTGATCTGATACTCGGCAAGCAAAAAGCTACCACAATGGGAAGAGGAAATAACGGAGTTGAATTTTTGACCTTCCCCAAAAAGCTTCGCAATGCACTTACCGGTTTCCTTGACAAGGGGGGTGATCTAATAGTCAGTGGACAGTATGTAGCAAGCGATCTTTCTGATAGACGCAATGACGCTGATGCAATCCGATGGGGAGAGGAAGTGATGTGCATCACAATTCCTGACTCTATACCTCTGACAAATGGGGGAAAACTTGACGGAATGGCAAATCCACTAAAATCAACTCTTGGAAGCAGACGCTATTCATACTCAAATACTCTTAATGAAGACTACTATATAGTGGAGAAACCGGATGCAATCATTGCCACACCAAAAGCCGATGAGTCAGCGACCTTCCTCCGCTTCAGCGATACTGATGCAGCAGCCGGTCTTCTGATAAGAGATGGGAAATCACGACGTGCTGTGATGAGCGTCCCATTTGAGTCACTAACCGATCCTGAGCAGAGAAATGCGCTAATGAAAGAGCTTCTCGATTGGATTGAGAAATAAACTCATAATAGGTAATTCATAATGCATAATTCATAATGCATAATTTTTAGTCTCTGAAATTCAGTCGAAAATATTTGTATGAAATTATACATTTAATTTAACTAAATACTTAAGTAAAAGTTTAATTAAATGACCGCGATAGTTAAAAGATTATGATTAAGTTTGAAAATATAAGCCAACTTCGAGAAGAGATATTCCGCAATGGTCTTGACCAGTTTATCTTCGTTAAGTTGGGCAATAAGGAAGTCAAAATGTATCCTAATTCGGAAAGGAGGATGCGTGAACTTGCCGAGGTGTGTGATGTGCCTCTCAGTTATGCTTGGTATCGTGAAGTAGCTGATGACGGAACTGTCAGCAATCATCCGACTATCGACTATCAGCTCGGTTCTATGCGAGATGATTTTGACTTTGGTTCGGTTGTGCTTCTCAATGCAGCTGACACACTAAATGCTTCAGAAGATTTTGAAAAGGAATACGACGATTTGCCCGATGGAGGGTGGTATGCATTAAGATTGAGGTTACTGACCGGGCGTGGCGCTCTCTGCATCAATGAATACCTCTATGAGCAGACTAAGACCGACTACCGCAAGAGCGGTGAGCAACAACATGATTATGTAAATCCGCGTAATTCCGAATATCAGAAGGCAATGGAGATGGTTTTCCGAGCTCATCTTCGTGAAATCAATGCTCTTGTACATGAGCCTCTGACTGCAGAAGTGGGATCCAAATATTTTGCTGTGGAAGCAAGTGTAGTGATCCCGGTAAGAAACCGAGTATCTACCATCATGGACGCAGTGGGCTCTGCCCTTTCCCAACTTACTGATTTCCCATTTAATGTGATTGTTGTAGACAATGGAAGCACAGACGGTACACGTCAAGCCCTCCTTTCGGTTCCCGATCCACGCCTTCACGTCATTCTGACAGAAGAAGATGAGGGTCTGGGAATAGGAGGATGCTGGAACAAGGCTATAGAATCGGAAAAGTGTGGACGCTTTGCCGTGCAACTTGACTCAGATGATGTCTATTCCGGCACTGACACGCTTCAGAAGATCGTAGATAAATTTTATGAGGAAAATTGCGGAATGGTAGTGGGAAGTTACACCCTTACAGACTTTGACTTAAACCCCATTCCCCCGGGACTTATATCTCATAATGAATGGACTGCAGAAAACGGAGCTAACAACGCCCTACGAATAAATGGATTCGGTGCTCCGCGTGCATTCTACACCCCTATAGCAAGAGAGATTTTATTCCCCAATGTGTCATACGGAGAAGATTATGCCATGGCATTACGCATTTCAAGGACATGGAAAGTGGGAAGAATCTACGAATCAATCTATAATTGCAGAAGATGGGGGGGAAACAGCGACGCTGCTCTTTCAATAGAAAAGACAAACGAGAATAATACATATAAGGATTTTATCCGCACGATTGAGCTTCTTGCCCGAATTCATGAAAATATGGAGGAACCGGAACTTCCGTTTTAAGGGAAAGAACCCTAAAATGAAAGTATTGCTTATGATAGAATTTATAGATGGGCAATTGGCAGAATGGCCGTTGGCAAGGGAAAATTATCAGGCATTGGGGCGGACTGAAAGAAGAAGCTTGCAGTTGGGTGATTTAACTGTTGGGATACAGCACAATCCAGCGCGAATTGTCTCCACAGCAGCCAAGACTGATGCAAAGACATTGGCTGAGCGCCCCTGCTTCTTATGTGGCAAAAACAGACCTCCACAGCAAATAGGGGTGGAAATTGCCGAGGGCTGGGAACTTCTGCTCAACCCCTATCCTATCTTCCCGACTCATTTCACTATAGTCAGCAAGGAGCATCAGCCACAGGAAGGATTTCCTCTCGATATGGTGAAAATGGCTGAAAAGTTGCCTGGACATACAGTCTTTTTTAATGGAAAACGAGCCGGGGCTTCTTGCCCGGATCATCTGCATTGCCA
The DNA here is from genome assembly GCA_947176355.1 of uncultured Porphyromonadaceae bacterium. Classification (GTDB taxonomy): domain Bacteria; phylum Bacteroidota; class Bacteroidia; order Bacteroidales; family Muribaculaceae; genus Lepagella. The sequence goes on along the minus strand of CAMWQY010000029.1, from coordinate 9,563 downwards.
AGCTGTCAAGACTCATGAACTGCCATTGATGAAGCTAATTGAAAAAATACATAAACTTGAGGCAGGAAGAGTTGCCACTGACAAAAGTCTGGGACTTGATATGCCATTTGGATTCAAAAGTATCATAATCACTCCCAATTTGGATGGCATGTCAGAACTTGCTAAAATCGAGGAAACAATTGGGGCAGAGTTTATTTCTGAAGGGCTCCTTAATGCTTTTGTATGGATAGATGACGACGGACTCTTGAGAATATGTGCAGTGCCAAGAAGCAAGCACCGTCCATCTTGCTATGGCTCGGAAGAAGGGCAACGTCTTATTTCTCCCGGATGCATCGACATGACAGGAGTGCTTATAGCCCCGCTAAAGAAAGACTATGATACACTCACAGATGAAGAAGTGAGGAAAATATATAAAGAATGCGGTATATAAACTCTTTTTAAGACGAATTATTTGGGGATATGGAGGGAAATTGTTAATTTTGCGCATTGAATAGGATTATAGGAGCTTACCCCTATAACCACTAATATTTATAACCCTTAAGTGTAGCTAAGCTAAACTTAATAAAATATTATAAAAATGAGAAAGAATATTGTAGCCGGCAACTGGAAAATGAATACCACTCTTGATGAGGGTGTAGAACTGGCTGATGCTGTCAACAGCGCTCTTAAAGCAAAGAAAGCAAACTGCGACGTAGTGATCTGCGTACCTTTCACACACCTTACTTCCGTACACGGAGTAATTGATGCTGACATTCTTGGTCTTGGCGCAGAAAACTGCTCAGAGCATGAAAGCGGTGCTTATACCGGAGAAGTCAGCGCACCAATGGTAAAGAGCACAGGAGCTACTCATGTGATCCTTGGCCACAGCGAACGTCGCCAGTATTTCGGTGAAACCAATGAACAGCTCCTTGCAAAGACAAAACTTGCTCTTGCTAATGGACTTACTCCTATCTTCTGCGTAGGTGAAGTGCTCGAGCAGCGTGAAGACGGCACATACAACGACGTGGTAGCCGGACAAGTAGAAGCACTCTTCAGCCTTTCACCCGAAGACTTTGCAAAAATTGTCATCGCATACGAACCAGTATGGGCTATTGGCACCGGCAAGACTGCTACAGCAGACCAGGCTCAGGACATGCACGCTCACATCCGTGGCGTGATAGCCGCTAAATATGGCAAGGAACTTGCTGACAACACTTCTATTCTTTACGGTGGCAGCTGCAAGCCTTCTAATGCAAAGGAACTCTTCGCTAAGCCAGACGTTGACGGTGGCTTGATCGGTGGAGCAGCACTGAAGGCTGATTCCTTCATGGGCATTGTAGAAGCATTTGATTGATTTGGATTGATTCCAAAAATTTTTGGAATCAAAAGACCTTACTGATGACTGACAGAATCAGAACATACCTAAATAAAAATTTTAGGAAGATGCTCATCTCGGCAATAATATTGCCGGGATGTGCATTCCCTGTGTTTGCAGACGGACCGGAATATGAAAATATAGTGGAGCGAATACAGGCTGAGTCAAATGGCAACGTCACAATTGAGATAGATGAAGATCTTCTCAACAAGATATTGACTGACCCCGAAGTCTCCGTAAGGAAAAAGGAATCAAGGGATCCGAATGCCACCAGAAACGGCTATAGGATCCAAGTCTTCAGCGACGGGCGCAATCAAAGCACACTGGAAGCAAGAGCTAAAGCTCGAGGCAATGCCATTGTGGCTCGTTTTCCTAAATATAGGGGTCAAGTATACACCTTTTCAAGTGCCCCAAACTGGTATACAAGAATAGGCAACTTCCGCAATGAGGAGGAGGCACAGAAGGCACTTGATGAACTCAAACGCTCATTTCCAAGTTTCAGTTCGGAAATGCGCGTCGTGAGATCTAAAATCAACGTGAGATGATGAAGATAGAACACGATGAGAAACTGATAGCCGAAATTGCGAAACATTACCAAGAGATAATCCGATTGATAGGGGAAAATCCTGATCGCGAAGGGCTTCAAAAGACACCTATAAGAGCTGCCAAGGCTCTTGTCGACATCACTCAAGGATATCGACAGAATCCACTTGAAATTGCTCAAAAAGCAATATTTGAATATGAGGGCTCGAAGATAGTGATGGTGAAAGACATTGAGTTCTACAGTATGTGTGAGCATCATATACTTCCCTTTTTCGGCAAGATAACTGTCGGCTATCTTCCAAAGGGGAAAATGATAGGACTCTCAAAGTTGGCGCGCATTGTTGAGACATACGCAAGGAGGCTTCAAGTCCAGGAACGACTCACAGCGCAAGTGTGTCAATTGCTTTATGAAGCAATGCCTACGGATGGTGTGATTGTAGTATGCACGGCTGAACACATGTGCATGAAGATGCGTGGAGTAGAAAAGCAAGACAGCAGCACGACCACATTCGACTATTGCGGGAGATTTGAAAAGGAACCGGCTCTCCGCGAAGAGTTTATCCGGCTCCTTAATCTTTAATCATTCAAAACCTACTACTTAACACACTAATTCTATAACATATTTTTTAAAGCGTAGAAGTTTATTAGTCAGGTGTTTGTAGGTTTATAATTTCTTCAATTCGTTTTTTAGTCAAACCTCTTCTCTTGGAATAATCAGCCATCTGATCGTCGCCAACGCAAGAAAAAGTGAAGTATCTTGCATTGGGATTTGAAATGTATAATCCGCTGACGGTTGAAGATGGGAGCATAGCTCCGTTTTCAGTGATTTTGACTCTCTTTTCACTCTCAGGCAATAGTATCTCAAAAATTTCAGAATTGAGAAGCTGGTCCGGCAGCATCGGATATCCCATAGCGGGACGTATTCCTCTGAATTGGCCTTTAAGGATACTTTCTACATCAAAATCCTCATCTTTCGCATAACCCCAATATTCTTTTCTTACAAGATAGTGCATCAATTCAGACGATGCTTCTGCAAGCCGGTCGGCAAGAGATTGGAGTAACAATGCCCTGTAAGAATCTCCATCCTTTTCATATTTAAGACGAAGCTCATTTATATACTTTCCTGCGCCTACCATAAATACACCAACGAAATCACCGTTTGGATTAATGAAATCTGCTATTGACAGGCATTTGCTATCCGATGTCTGCTGGCGCAATGTGGGTATCATTTTGCCACCTACGATTATATTATCTCCATCTGTAGAGGCTTTCACTATACGCAAAAGTCCAAAGCCATCGTATTTTCCACTTTTTGCCAGTTCCCTTAGACAAGAATGAGCATCTTCTAAAAGCTTGATTGCTTCAACATTTGAATTACATCCACATGTGCAACCTTCTCCATGAACACCCCAAGCATGAAGCAGCATTTTCCAATTGATCAGACTCTCGAGTTCTCCAATGGAGAATTGCTTAATGATCATATTGCCTACACCACAAGAAGGTTGAGGAGAGACATAGTCGACATTCACATTTTCTTTGCCTCGAAGTCTTGCTTCATCTAAAGTGAGGACCTTTCTATCTTTATTCGCGTATGAATCGCGAAGAGATTTCTGCTCAGCTTTCAAAGCCACAATAAAATCTGACTTTTCTGATGAATCGAGCAATTTTGAAGCAACAATAGGATTCTGAGCAGCGTCACGCATGTGGACTACAGGTCCTGAATAGATTGGCGCAATCTTAAGTGCTGTATGCAGAGCAGAAGTAGTGGCTCCCCCTACAAGAATAGGGATATCGAGTCCTGCTTTATTCAAAGCTTCTGCCGTAGCAGCCATTTCTGCAAGTGAAGGTGTGATTAATCCTGAAAGACAAATTATATCCGGATTTTCTTTAAGAGCTGCAGCTACAATATCTTCAGAGGGAACCATCACACCAAGGTCGATGACTTCAAAGTTATTGCACGACAATACTATCGACACGATATTTTTGCCTATGTCGTGTACATCTCCTTTGACTGTGGCTATAAGGACTTTTCCTGCTTTACTGCCACCTACATTTGAAGATTCGGCAATCAGATTTGGTTCAAGAATATCGACAGCCATTTTCATTACTCTTGCAGTCTTCACTACTTGGGGAAGGAACATCTTGCCATCGCCAAACAATACACCGACACGCTTCATGCCCTCCATTAAGGGACCCTCTACTATATCGACTGCTTTCATTTCAGCTGACAATTCATCCAAATCCTCTTTGAGGAAATCTGAACGACCTGACACCACAGCTTCAACTAAACGTTGAGCCACTGGAACCGACAGATCTCGGTTTGAGGACCGAGATGATACCTTTTGAGCGGATGTCTCGTCCATAGCAAAGTCTGCTAAAGCATCTGAAGCTTCCGGTCTACGCGCAAGAACCACATCTTCAATCAAATCACGAAGCTCCGGATCTATGTCATCGTATGTCATAGCTGAGGCAGGGTTCATTATCGCCATATCCAATCCAGCAGCTATGGCATGATAAAGAAACACAGTGTGCATAGCCTCTCTGAGAGCATTTTTGCCACGAAAAGCAAATGAAAGATTGCTTATACCGCCACTTGTACGCGCCCCGGGGAGATTCCGTTTAACCCAACGTACTGCCTCAATGAAATCGATACCATAGCGAGAATGCTCCTCAAGACCTGTAGCCACTGCCATTACATTTACGTCGAAAATGATATTTTCTCCCTTGAATCCACATTTATTTGTCAGTAGATTATAAGCACGTTCGCATACTTCAATCTTGCGCTCAAATGTATCAGCCTGTCCTTTTTCATCAAAAGCCATTACAATGACGGCAGCTCCAAGCTGACGAATTCGGCAAGCTTTTTCTATGAAAGACTCCTCTCCTTCCTTGAGAGAAATGGAATTAATGATGGATTTACCCTGAAGATTTTTGAGAGCGGACTCAATCACTTCCCAATTGGAGGAATCTACCATTACAGGAACTTTTGCCACTTCCGGTTCTGAGGCATAAAGACGAAGGAAATGCACCATTTCTTTTGGAGCATCGAGAAGAGGATCGTCGACGTTAATGTCTATCACCATTGCCCCGTCTTCTACTTGCTTGGCAGCAATTGAAATGGCCTCCTCATATTTTTGTTCTTTAATAAGACGAAGGAACTTTCGGCTCCCGGCTACATTACATCTTTCGCCAACTACAAGAAAATTATTCTCCGGGCTTACCACTACCCTTTCCAGACCTGAGATTCGCAATGCCGGTTGTAATCTTAGTGGTACATGGACATCGTATTCACTATCGATACAATAACTATCAGCCATCTTTCTAAGTGCTGAAATATGCTCCGGAGTCGTGCCACAGCAACCTCCTACAATATTAGCAAGAGACTCTGTGAAGATTGGAGATAATTCTTCTATGAATTTTTTCGGGTCTACATCGTACTTTCCAAGAGCATCCGGCAGCCCGGCATTAGGATGCACTGATATATACTTTTCAGTACTCTTTCCGAGCGAGCGCAAATGAGGGATTATATCTTTAGGTCCGAAACTGCAGTTCAATCCAAGACTCACTACATACGGATAGTCTTCAACGGATGTTGCGAAAGCATCAAGAGTCTGACCGCTGAGTGTTCTACCACTTTTGTCGGATATAGTAGCAGAAATCATTATTGGGAGTTCTTTGCCACAGTCTGCCATTGCCTTAGCAGCAGCATCCAGACCGGCTTTCAGATTGAGAGTGTCGAATACTGTCTCAAATAAAATAATATCTACGCCTCCTTCAATCAAACCACATACTTGGTCGTAATAAGCATCATACAATTCATTATATGAAACATTTCTTGATGCCGGATCTTCTACGTCAGGACTCATCGTGGCTGACTTATTTGTAGGACCGATTGAACCTGCCACCAAAACCTTACGTCCATTGCCATCAGCCATCGCTTCGCTGACAACCTCGCGAGCTATGGAAGCTCCTGCCCGGTTGACCTCCCTGATTAATCCATCAATTTTTTGAAGATCATAGTCTGTCATGGAGATCGCATTGGCATTGAAAGTATCAGTACTGATGATGTCCGCTCCTGCGTCTATATATGCTTTGTGGATCTTTTTTATGACATCAGGTCTGGTCAAAGACAGGATATCGTTGCATCCCGAAAGACGCGACGGATGGTCGGAAAATCTAATGCCTCTAAAATCTTCTTCAGAGAGAGAAAAACGCTGTATCATTGTTCCCATTGCTCCGTCAAGAATCAAGACTCTCTCACGAAGTAATGTTATAAAATCATTAATTTCCATAGAATTAACCCCAAAGCTTTTCGCCAATCATATAATCTTAACACATTTAAGGATAGCTACTTATTAAAATATTTTTTCAGCAATGCGAGCTACTCCATCGCTTATACCCATCGTATAGAAATGGATACCGGGGACTCCCCTTTCTATGAGTTCTTCACACTGCTTGATACACCAGTCTATACCAATTTCTTTAGCTTCAGCATCACTGCCACTCTCTCTGATTTGGGAAGCCAAAGCCTCCGGAATATCTGTCCGGAACACTTTAGGGAGAACGGTCAACTGTTGACGACGATACAAAGGTTTTATGCCCGGTATAATGGGGACATTTATACCTTCTGCACGGCATCGATCTACGAAACTGAAATATTTTTCATTATCGTAGAACATTTGAGTTATGAGATAATCAGCTCCATTGTCAACTTTCATTTTGAGATAATGAATATCGGAATCCATATTGGGAGCTTCTTCATGTTTTTCCGGATAGCAAGCCATCCCGTATGAAAATGGAGTCTCAATACCTTGAATTGTCATATCTTCCAGACCTATCCCCTTATTAAAGAGATTTATCTGATTCTGAAGGTCGGTAGCATGCTCATGATAGTCTTCTTTGTTGGAATCGGATATGAATTCCCGTTTATCATCTCCGCGCAGGAGCATAAGATTGTTGATGCCAAGAAAATTCAGATCAAGAAGAGCATACTCCGTCTCCTCTTTTGTGAACCCACGACATATTATATGTGGCACAGGGATAAGACCATATCTGTTTTGAATAGCAGCAGCAATTGCCACTGTACCGGGACGCTTCACGACACTTACCCTTCGGTGTGTTCCGTTAGGAAGCGGCTTATAGATATACTCGCTATGATGCGATGTGATATTGACAAACTGAGGATCAAATTTCTTCAGCTTGTCAATGATATCAAAAACTTTATATATGCTGTTTCCTTTCAAAGGAGGTAGAATCTCGAGGGAAAGGAAAGGTCTTTTTCTGCTTTCAATGACATCAATAATCTTTTTCATTTTTACCTGTTGTAGTTTTAAGTCGTGAAATTAATAAAAGATTTTGACAACAACAAAAAAATTTATGAATATTTTAAGTTTTGTCCACCGATCTATCATTTAAGATGGATTTGGCGTGTAAAGCAACGTAATAAAGCACGCTCCGCGTGCGTAACACAGAGTTAATTATTCTGAGTTAATTATTCTGACCAAACCGCTAACTCCAACAATATAGAATTTCTAAATGAAAGAGTTGGAAAAACATAAAAAACACAGTTTGGAAAGCCTACAAATCAATTTTTTTTAGTAATTTTGCAAATTATGGATAAGACCGCATTAAATAGTTTAACGAGCGTGTCCATTAAGAACTTCAAGTCTGTGAAATCGGTTACGCTCTCCGATTGTAGACGCATCAATGTGTTGATAGGCAGACCCAATGTAGGCAAAAGCAATATTTTGGAAGCTTTAGCTCTGTTTGATGTGCCATATTTGGTAAATTCTTCAAACAGATCTCTTAAGAATCTCATGCGTATTGAAAACACAGCAGAAATCTTCCATAATGGAGTGTCAACATTACCTGTGGAAATATCAGCCGATAGGAATAGCGTAAAGATAGTTCGCAGTGGTAATAATGGGTTATCTGTTGACATTTCAATTGAAGACAACGTGTCTAAATATTCATTTACGTCTTCATTAACTTTGTCTACTAAGAAAGACCCAACAATTCTGCCTTATATACTTGCATACTTCTTTCCTAAGCATTTCATCTCGGAATCTTCAAATATTGGATTTCTTTTACCCCCATCCGGAGGCAACCTTATGGAGATTGTGGCAAATCTACCTGATCTGAAATCCAATCTTTCGGAATTGTTTCACGGATACGGTTTGAAGATGATGTTTGATACTGCAACTCAACAAATAAGAGCTATGAGGGAAAACGGACTTGATATGTTTCTCGTTCCGTTTAATTCTCTCGCTGATTCATTGCAGCGACTGATATTTTATAAGGCAGCAATTTACAGCAATCAAAATAAGGTGATTTGTTTTGAAGAACCTGAAGCGCATACTTTCCCACCTTATATATCTGCAGTCGTTAACGACATTATTTTAGATGATAGAAACCAATACTTTATAACGACTCATAGTCCATACGTCATGAGTTCATTGCTTGAAAGCGCAGGTGATGATTTAGCTGTATATGTCGTTGATATGGATAATAATGCCACTATCGTAACTCGTCTTACTGACAATCAACTTCAGGAAGCATACGATAATGGAATTGATATGTTTTATAATATTGAGGCTTTTCTTGCAAAATGAATCAACGAGTAGATTTCATTATCCCGGAGTGTTATATTGACACTAATCTTGTGGAAACGTTGGCTTGCACAGGCGGATGCAATCATCAAAAAGGATGCAATCAGGTTGCTAAAGTGATGCAAGAAAAGTATGCGGATCGCTTTGCCGTAGGAATTATTGATGCAGATAAACGGCGCCCCGGTTATCTTAATGAATTTTCTGAGATATGTTCCAGCACGCATATCAAAGTGTTTCGCCACTCAGTGCGATGCCATTACATAATCCTTATTTATCCGGCTGCAGATGGTTTTATTCTTTCTTGTGCTGAAAAGGCTCAAATTCAAATGACGGATTATGGACTTTCTCCCATATTGAAAGAATTTACAGCTCAAACAAAAAATGTAATGTCAAATAAGGACTATAGGTTTAAACGTTTGTTCAAATCAATGGAAGATGTCGTCGAAATGAAGTTGTTGCAAGAATTACTCAACTATCTTGTTAATAGCACCTATAGAGTTTCCAACGTGCACCTGATTTCAATCTTCGAATCGTATCAATAGATCATGTACTCTTCCCTCCTCAACTATGTAGGTTCATACGACATTGTGAATTAGCAAATTGGAGTAGTTTTTTTATAAAACCATGTAAAAAACAGTTTTATTTCTGGTAGCCAAGAGGAGAAATTACCTTTAAGTGTAGGTCGTAGTCCGTATGCTTCCCTCGATTCTTATTTTTTGTGTAAATCATCAAAGCTCCGCCTGCAAAACCCGCGTGATTGCTGACGATCAATGCAGTTGCCGGTCTGAGATAAATTATCTTGTCAACATTACTGAAAGGAAACGATGCAGCCAGATCAGAAAGCGATGACTGAGTCGCTTCATATTGCGCCAAAGCTAAATCTGATGGAAGCAATCCACCGGTCATGATATTTGCCGTGTTTATTGCGGCTTGTCGTCTTGCCACACTTACACCAGTCCCGGCTCCAGATGTATCGTATGGAGTGACCCATTTAACTCCATCAACCCATATTTCAACATCCTTTCCTCTTCCTCCCCCTGAACAGATAACTTTTCCAT
>CAMWQY010000028.1 GCA_947176355.1 uncultured Porphyromonadaceae bacterium | reverse complement strand
ACTATAAAAGCTATGCCAAGAGGTTTTAAAAGCCTTCCTTCTATTCCACTGAGGAAGAATAGAGGAATAAATGAGGCTACAATGATAAGGGTAGAGTTGAGAATCGGCTTGCGTACCTCTCTTGATGCTTCATATACTACCTTTATGACGGAAAGTCGGTCTTCTCCGCTCTTCATTCTATTTTCGCGAAGGCGCTTGTAGACATTTTCAACATCTACGATTGCATCATCCACAAGCGAACCAATAGCAATTGCTATGCCCCCAAGGGTCATCGTATTGATAGTGAAACCCATATAATAAAGGGCTATCACAGTAATAAGAATTGAAAGAGGAATTGCCACTACTGAAATGATTGTAGTGCGAAGATTCATCAAGAAAAAGAAGAGGACTATTATCACAAAGAGCGCACCTTCAAGCAATGACTGCTGCAAATTGCTTACAGAGGTCTGGATAAATTGGCTCTGATTGAAAATTTGAGTGTCAACTTCTATTCCTGAATGAAGAGAGTGACTGAGATTTTCTAATTCCTTATTAATTTCTTTGGTCAGTTCTATTGACCCGACAGCGGGTTGCTTAGTGACAGTTATCAACACTGCCGGCTTTGTCCGCAATGTGGCAGTGCCAATTTTCGGAGTTTTTGGACCGACTTTTACTTCTGCTATATCACTTATCTTAAAGGATTGGCCTGATTCATTCTTGACGGCAGCATCGGCTATCTCAGTTGCATCGGTAGTAGCTACAACTCCTTTAATCAAGTATTCATTACCGTACTCGTATGTCACGCCACCTGAAACATTTACATTCATATTCTCTGTGGCTTCAGCCACATCGGAAAGCGTGACACCATAATGACGCATCTTTTCAGGACTTAAAAGAATCTGGTATTCAAGCTCTTCGCCACCTATCACCGATACCTGACTGACTCCGGCAAGTGAAAGAAGACGCGGACGGATAGTGCGATCAGCTACACTGCGCAATTCCCCTTGAGAAATGCTATCGGAAGTGAGACCGATGATCATAATCTCTCCAAGAATTGAAGACTGTGGCCCCATGAGAGGATTGCCTACATTTGCAGGAAGGCTTCCTTCTATACCCGAAAGTCGCTCGCTTACCGTCTGGCGTGCCTTATAAGCATCTGTGTTCCAATCAAACTCAACCCAAACCACAGAAAAACCGGTAGCGGAACTTGATCGTACCCTTCTAACTCCTGAAGCGCCGTTAACAGCAGTCTCAATCGGATAAGTGACTGATTTCTCCACTTCCTCCGGAGCAAGACCGGCAGCCTCCGTCATAATAGCCACAGTAGGGGCATTCAGATCAGGAAAGATATCTATTTCAGTGCGTACGAGCACAAACAAGCCGGCTATTATCGTTGCACACGACGCGAGCAACACAATAAGTCTGTTGGTCAGCGACCAATTGATGATCTTATTCAGCATGGCTCGAACAATTAATGATTATGAGTATGACCCGGAACTGCTGTGGCTGAAGTCTCTGCCATTCTTACAGCCTGAGCTCCTTTTACTACGACTTCTTCTCCTGCATCAAGTCCTGAAAGCACCTCTACTCTTTTTCCATCGGAAGCTCCAAGAGTCACAATATGCTTTATAAAATGATCTTCTCCATGAGATGCATAGACACATTTGTTGCCGTTGATTTCCACAATAGCTTCCTTTGGCACAGAAATAACGTCATGGCGTACACCAGACTTCAAATATATCTCGGCAAAGGCACCCGGAGCAACCGCACCGTTATTGCTGAATGAAAAGTAGATCGGGATGTATCCGGATTCTGAAACCGATGAGCCGGCATTTGAAATCATCTTGCCATTCAGTTCTTCAATGTCAAGTATTTGATCGGAAGATGCGGGGCGGAAATTAGCAGATGTTATTCCGGAAAGCCGACCGATATATTTCTCAGGCACGTCTGCCCTTAGTGTGAGACTTGTGTTGCCACTGACAACAGCTATTCTCTGTCCTATCTCAACATATTCTCCCGTTTTTGCCAACAGTTGAGTTATTACGCCTGACTTTGGTGAAGACACACTTGCGCTTCCTTGCTTCGAGGTCTTCACAGCAGCATCAGCTTCCTCGTATGCCTTAAGTGCATTATTATATTCTTCAGTGCTGACTATGCCATCATCATGCAAGGGTTTAAGACGATCAAGCTCGCGCTTCGCAGCATTCCTGACAGCAACAGCCTGTACAATAGGATCGCCCCCTTGTACATTTGACGCAGAAATTGACCCTATGGAGCCGCCTGCATTGACTCTTACTCCGGTATTGATGTTAGGAGAAAGAGTAAGTATGCCGTTGCGGGTAGCGGTAGCCACACCTTCATCTGAAGCTTTAGCCTCGATCCTTCCCGACACTACCGTCACCTCAGCAAATTCTGACGGATTAATCTTCTCTGTCTGCACTCCAAATCTCTGCATAGTATGCTCGTTCATTTCGATCAGGCCGCTATGGTCATGACCCTCATGACCTTCACCATCCGAATGACCATGATCGTGCTCATCCTCTTCATCATGGTGATGCCCTTCACTTTCATGATCATGTCCGTCGTGATCATGATGTTCATTGGCAGTTTCCGTTTCTGTATGACTTTTTCCACATCCAAAATTTGCGGAATTAATGACAAGAGCCGAGCAGATCAGCATTGATATTTTTATGAATTTTCTTTTCATGATAACAGCACTTCTAAATACAATGCAAAATTACAAAAAATTCAGTGAAACCGGGTTGCAAATAGATAAAAAAACGGCTCCGCAATAATGCGAAGCCGAATATTCAGAATATTAAATCTATTGACCTGATCAGAATGGGAAATTTATACCCATGTGGAAGTCACAGTTGGTGGATAGTGGAATACAATTCTTATCCATCTTCAATGCTGCATAGTCCATACCAATCAGGAAATTGAAACCCTTGTTACCGAGGCTAAGAAGGAAGCCATAGTTTGCACCGTAAGTGCCTGCAGCAGCACTTACTGAAGCAGCGACACCCTTCACAGGCTCTACGTTGGCTGATACACGGAATTCAGTGCAAGGGAAAATTGAGCTGAAGTTAGTAGTGTTCATCAGTCCAAAGTGAAGCTTATTGTAGTATGGGAACTTATAGTCGACACCAACACGCATCTTGCCTTGAACAGCAACAGAAGATGAGATAGTGCCATTATCATCAAGTTCATAAAGTGGAGACAAATCATCTACGATTTTATCCCAAGCATCACCATCGTCACCGATTCCTATTTCATGTCCTTTAAGCTCGAAAGACTTAGTGCCATTTGTAGATGCTTCCTGAACTTTGCTAAAATTGAGCGCGCCAAGATCGGTGAATGCAAGAGAGAATGTAAAGTCTTTCCATTCGTAGGTTGCACCAAGATCTACAGCAAAACCAAAACCGTTAATACCGAATTTCAAGTCGTCTGTATTGACACCGCTTACATACCGATTGTGAGTACGATCATTAATATCAGTCTCATATCTTAAGCCATCCATACCGATGCGTAGTTGTGCGTTGGAACGAGCCTTCCAGTTATTCTCGCCAAGTTCAAGCTGGAGTTCATTGAAATTTGCTTCAGCGAAAGCTACCGGGAGAAGGAACTTCGCACTGATACCTGCACGAAGACCGGGCACTTGCTTTATCTCACGAGAGTGGTTAAGAGCTATTTCTGCGTATGCGGTGGCTTTAGCACGTAGATTAGTGATATCGTATGTTTTATTTCCGATACCTTCTTTCAGGAGTGAGAATATGCTTTTGGGAAGATCGAAGCTTGCATTTTCCTTAACATTGATAGCAAGGTTGTTGTAGCCACCAAAAGCTTTGAATCCAAATTGAATGATATTAAGATTCAAATTTTGGTTAAGACGATTGGTATTGTGAAGATTTCCAAGCACTTCATCAGCGGATATTCCGGGATTGGTAAACAGCACAGTTTTACCATTTAGAGGATACACAAGATCAGTAGCGCTAATGTTGCCATTAACACCTACATTGATATTGCCTAATGCCGGGAATCCGACATATCCGTTTCGATTGCCCATTGCAGGGTTCATCTGCCACTTCATGTTGTAGTTTTCCATGAAGTATCCTGTAGCAGCCTCTTGAGCAGCCATTGTCATTACAGAAGCTGCAGCGAAGGAAAGAGCTATAAGTTTTTTATTTATGATGTTCATCGTTGTTTATTGCTGAGGGTTAGAATTCTGTTTCGTAATATCCGTCTACGGTCACACGTACATCGCCAAGGTTGATATAAAGATCAGGGCCAAGTGCATCTACATTGTCAGCGCTGTCCTGATTTACTACAGCTCTAAACTTAACGCCGTCAAAATCCTTGATAGGTCCGTTGACACTTTCAATCAAAAGTTCAACCGGAACTTTATCAGCCTTTGCAGGCACCTTAAATAGACCACTGTTTTCTTTTACACGTATCTCATTTCCATTTTTGTCTACTGGAACTACAGACAATTGAACGCTTACAGGAAGATTTGTAGAGCAAACAGCTTTCAAATGAATTTTGTTAATATTTACGTCATCAAGATCGTCGCTACTCCAGCCATCTTCAGTAGTCTCATACACTACTTTTGAACCTTCGCCAAAACCGAGAGGAGCACTAAACTGGTAATTTCCATCTGCGGTTCCAATATTGTCACCAAGTGGGAAATCAGTCACATCTCCGGCAAAGCGAATATTCTGAATATTTACTTTTACTTCTTCCGGCAAACCCTCTCCATCGCTTGAAAGCACTTTACGGAGACCCTCAAACTTTACATCTGTATATCCGGTCTCAGGTGTGCAGAATGCAAGATTAGTGTGGTCACCGGCAATAAAGAATTCATCACTGTCATAATTGAACTGTACTCCATTCTTAAACTTTGATGTAAGTCTAATCATACCGGAGCCGGTGATACCATATTTTCCAACCGGATTATTGATGCTGACAAGAATTTGCGGATTTGCAATGACTATATCAGTCTCAGGGCTGTCAAGAAAATCAGGAAGACCGCTTAGAGATATAGGATCAATATCAATATCATCCATTTCATAGTTGATGGTGCCGCTGAAGCTTGCGATATCGAAGGAAGATACAGAATATTCTGCTTTGATATTAATACTTGAAGGAATAACAATATCCGTCACAGATATTTTTATCTGTGCTGCATCAATACCTACCATTCCCGAGATGCCAAGATAACCATTGACTACAGTCCCTTTATCTCCTAAATCAAGTCCGTTAGCCTCAAAATCAAGAATAGCCTGTCCATTTCTGTCAACTGCCAATTCGTCAATTGTCAGCATACCGGTAGTTTTGTCATAATTTGGATTGCTTGAGATCAACCCCCAAGGAAGCTGAATCTTGATATTTTGAAATGCTATTGAAGATTTGTCATTTATGAGTTCTGATGGAACTGTCAACACTACCTGAATCTTGATAGGATTCTTAGTATGTACATCCTTAAGCTTTATAAGAGCTTTATCCACATTATTCATGCCGAACTCGTATGATTGAAGATCTACATGTGGAAGGTCGATAGGGGGAAGATCAATATTCAGACCAGGTATGACTATGCCGCTTCCTCCGGGTAAATTAACAGAAAAGATTGACGGTGAGAAAGATGGCTGAGCTACATGAATTCCATCGATACTTAATTCAGAAGTAGCTATTTCTCCACCTTTGACAATAGCATAATATTCATTACCATTATTGTCTTTAACTTTCTCGATGTTTTCATTGTCATCAAGATTAATGACATTTTCGAGCTTTATCTCTGAAAGGGGAACTGGAACAGTTAGATTGTCGACAGTGAAACGAGATGTCGTGTCAATGTCAGAAAGGTCGTATTTGTCATCTACGCAACTTGTTATGGAAGCTACAGCAGTCAACGACAATACGCCAAAAACAAGAGTCTGTCTTTTCATTTGCTTAATATTATTGTTGTTATTATTTCCGTCTATTGTAAGTTTTTGAAAATATGACTGCAAAATTAAGAAAATTAATCAAAATAATCAAACAAATCGAATAAAAAATGACAATAAAAAATTAAAATGCTTCCTTACAATGGATATCATTAAGATACTGCAGAAGCAATACGGCGTGCCTAATATGTATATCGACCGCCAATCTACACCATGCGCGGGTTCAAGATTGTACATATTCGTAGAGAGCCGGATATATCCCGGCATACGAATGTTTTTCTTAGTTATAAGCAAATAATCAATCTAAAATTATCATATATATAATGAGAATAATTAAAAAGCAAACAATTGTTTTAACACATATTAACATTCAAAAAATTAAACATTTCAAAAATTTTATATAATTTTGAAAAAAAATTAACAAAAAGTAAAATGAAAACTAAACTAAAAAGCTTTTTTAGACTCCTTTTACTACTCATAGTGCTATCTTGTATAAAAGAGTCTCACGCTGCTGATCTTGTAGTCAGGAACTTCAAGAGCCTCCCTTCAGATCAGACTGCTATTAATCGAGAAACCATGAAAAAAGACCAAAACGGTAATACGGCAGCTTTGGTTAAAATCTACACACCCATTAATCCCTCAGATCTATATTTTGACAATGGAGTAATGGGAATTGTAGCCAGAGAAAACAAGCCGGGGCAAATTTGGCTTTATATTCCCGCGCGATCACAGAAGATTCAGATAAGCACTTCAGGACAATCACCTACTCCTCATTATTTTGAAGAGCCTATCGAATCCGGAAGCACTTATTCCATGGAACTTATGTTTGAAGGAAAAGACATCTCCATAGTCGCAAATGTAAATAAAGCTCCAATTTTTGTTGACGGCGATTCAGTAGGTATATCGCCGGTCAATACTTATTTGTCCTTTGGAGACCATAGCATTAAGGCTCAACTGGGGTATATGCTTTACGATGGAAATATAATCGTTTCCAAAGATGGTCCTTCCCGGTTTGAAATCAAAATGGAAAATGAAAATGATAAGTATAGCCCGGTATCAGTATATGTGCCTAATGAAGCTGAAATATGGTTTGATGGTAAAAGAGTCGCTATTGGAGAATGGCACACTCGACTTAAAGAAGGGTCATATTTTGTAGAGTTAAGAAAAAGAAACTGTGAGCCCTACATAGAAAGTTTCAATGTTAAGATTGGACAACCATCTGAGATCAAGGCTAAAGCGCCAATACCTTTTAAGGGTTACCTTTCAGTTGAAGTTACTCCTGCATTAGGAACAAACATCTTTCATGCGGATACGTTAGTTGCCAAAAATAGACTCAATAGGCAGCTGAATATTGGCGATTATACATATACTTTTAAAAGAAAGGGATATATTACCACAACAAAAACTTTCAGTGTACGCAACAATGAAGAGACACTGGACACCGTAAGACTTGAACGTGTTCAATATATCAAAAAGAATTCTCTGTACGCAGGACTTGGTATTACATATAACTCAATTCCCGGAATAAATATTAATATCGGCGGCACTTACCAAAATATTTCTGCCGAACTTGGTTATACTCTCGGAATTGGAAGAAGTGGAAAAGTCTATTGGTTTCAAAGTTCCTCCGATTTATTTGTCGGAGCCACAGATTACAGTATTGACGAGCTTACCGGCAAAATAGGATACCAATTCAGTTTTATACAGCGTATAGGTCTGACACCCCAGGTAGGATATTTAGGTCAACGATTAAGAGGAGGCTCGCACGGAAACGGGGCAATGTGTCATAACGTCACAATAGGGGCAAAATGTATTTTTAAACCTTGGTCACATGTAGGTATTTTCTTGACTCCCGAATTTGCAGTTCCTGTGTCTGTCAATCCATTGTATAATGATATTGCGAGTCATGCTAATTTAAGCAAAGGAGGACTTTTCATCACCGCCGGATTGGCTTTCTCTTTTTAAGGTCTAAATTAATAATATAGATTACATAAGAAATGAGTATACAAAATAAATATAAATGTTTGATTGCAGCTCCATTGTTTATAAGCATGATTATGAATTCCGGATGCAATACAACGGAATCCGATTTTTACATTGGTGACATAAATGATGTAAAGCTCACGACAGATCCTGTGATTTCACAGTTACGATTGGCTGCCGATGGAGCAGAATCTGAAATAAAAGTAGTGTCAAACGTTAAATGGGAATTGATACCACCTGAGCATCCGTTTTCAGCCTCTGCCACTTCCACAGAAGGAAACGGAATCATTAAAGTATGGTCAATCAATAATATCAATACGGCTGCAACCCCAACTTCTGAACTGACTGTAAGAGCAGTTGACTTTTACGAAAAGTATTTTAAAGTTACACTCATACAACAACAATTATTATTCCAAATGGGAGATAACGATTATGACGGTATCACCCAACAGGAAGGAGGTAATGTAGATATTATGATAAAAAGCTCCATTGATTGGAAATTTGATATAACCGGTAATTCAGATTGGATAAAACTGGAGCCAGGAGCGGAGGGGAAAGGCAGTTGGGACGACATCACTGTAAAGGTAACATGGACACCTAATTACACTACTTCTCCAAGAGATATAACTCTTCGTCTGGTCCCATTAGATCAAAAATGGCTTGAACAAGGGGTTACACCACCTGATCCATTTGTATTAAGGCAAGAAGCCGGTACACTTCCCACAGACATAGTGCTTAATACATCTGAGGCTGAAAAAACATATATTCCCATGTCTATTCAATACTCTTCAAAATCTCCTATTGAAAAAGTGGAGCTTGAGGTAATAAACATATCACAGATAGACCAACAACCAAATATCGTTACAGTTCCCAATAATTATGGAGGCGATAATTATCCGGAATCAGGAAATATCAATTTCACACTCGATAACCTTGAACCCGGTACGCCATATATTATCACTCCAGTAGTCACATCAAAAGTTGGTACAGCTAAAGGAGAATCAAAAAGAGTGCAGACACGCGGTGACCTTATTTTCAATTATCCGACATTGGACACATGTAATATTTCACCGGAGGAGACAGGTGTGAACGCATTTTTTAAAACAATCTCGGAAATTGAATTGACATCTTTTAAGGTATCTCTATGTCAAGCTGATAACACAGTTTTAAACACTCAATATGGGAAAATTACTTCTGTGCTCGACCAAACTAATACTCCTATTTCTTGGATTGGTGAATTAACTTGGGATAATAATGTTAAGCTTTTACAAAATACAGATTATTATTTTGAACTGACAATTACTGGAAATGATCCTAATCGTCCGGACGTTCAAAACTCCATCCAATATACTCTCGGTTATGAACATTTTACTACCCTTTTCAGACTTCCTGAACAAGACGATAATCATCCAATAAACTAAAAAGACATGAAAACATTATATAATGCATTGTTGGTAGGTTGCATGACAATCTTCTTAAGCTTCAATTGTATTGCAGCCCCAACCATAAACGATATTGTTGGACCATATCTTATTTCATTCACTTTAAGCACCAGTGGAGATATGGACAATCTTGAAAGCAAAATCACTCAAGACTCAGGAGCGGATAGAGTAATTATTGAATTTCCTATTTCAATCCCAATGATAGGCAATGTGAATGTGAAAGCTCCCGCACGTTATTCAGAAGGCAATCTTACACTGTTGGGCAAAGAAATGCAAATTACTAATTCTTCATTGCCCGGATTAACTATATCTTTAGGACATCGTGCGACACCGGGTGCAACTCCGGAACCAACAGAGACAATCACTGCTGTATGGCATGAAAATGGGTTTGCTTTCGATCCTGCCGATTGCTTAATTATGGAGTATAAGCTGTTTTCAATCAGTTTGGTGGCTTCAGAATTAGACATGAAACGTATAGAAGATGAAAAACCTACATGCAAATATGTAGGGTCTCTTCCCGGAAATGGTGCTGTGGTAGAATCTCTTTCTGAAATAATCACTTATTGGCATAGAATTGATGAAAGAGTCGTAGTGGTCAATCGCCCTATGCCTTTATATAATGGAAATAATGTGCAGGTATCTACGGGTCGTCTGGAAAATACTTCAGACACAACGTGCGTTATAACATTTGATCCTGTCATTAATACCCCCGGAAATTATAGAATTATTATTCCGGAAGGAACTGTCACTACAAAATCGGGAGAAGCACTGAATTCAGAAGCAACCCTACATTTCACAATCGTAGACAAAAACTTTATTCCAAATATTGAGGTTCTTCCTGATGATTATTTATTATCTTTTGTCATGGAGCCAAACGGAACTTTATCAGATATAGCGACATCCATAGAATTGACAAATAATCCTGACGAGCTTATTGTGAACTTTCCGATTGTCATTCTTGGCCAGCAGTGTAATCTCGCAATCCCATCTGTTTATAAAGATGGTATTTTAAAGATGACTCATAAAGAATCCGATTTAATTCCTTCTCCACTTGGAGAGCTTGCTATTGGTTTTTATCGCTGGGAAGAAGGACGCTCATCGGTGAAATATATAGAAGAGATTTCAGCTAATTGGAATGGTAAAGGGTTTACATTTAATCCGGATGATTGCATATTGGTAAAGTCATCCAGTAATCCTCCCACTACTTATCTTTTCGCAGACTATCTTACTCTTTCTAAAGCCAACGAGACTATATACAAATGCTCTCAAGTAAGTTTCGATTATGATGGCAGATACATTGATATAGTAGGAAACGGATTGTTTGATGCCATATATTATACATTAGATCTATCCACAGATCCTGTCAACGGGAATCTGTTTGAAAAGCCATTCGATATAGGAAGCATAAACACACGTATCAGAGCTGTTGCAGTGAAGAATGGTTACTTACCATCCGATATATCTACATTTACTCCACCTGCCTATGGTGTTGAAGGAGAAGCATGGGTAAATGAGGACGAAACTCTCCAATCGGCATATTTATGGCTTTCTCGAGAACAACAGACAAAAGGCTGGCCAACTCTCAAAGTACATGGATGGCTTGATGAGACTTCTTATGGATTTATTGATTATCTGAAAGATCTAAGACATCTCGATCTTTCTGATGCATATTCTACTTCTATTCCTGAATTTGGTCTCAAGTCTACAGGCATTATTAGCATCAGTCTTCCTAAAGGTCTTCAGTCGATTGGAAAGAATGCTTTTATGAACAATAAAGATCTTTGCGCTGTAATTTGGAATGCTGAAACTGACGTCACGGCAGAAATGTCTTCTGTATTTAATGATGATCTGAAAGGTAGCGGTGTTCTATTCTATATCAATGGATTCAATTATAACAATGATGACAACAGTATCTATGTAATCAAAGATGGAATATGCAACAATCATATTTTGCTTAACGAAGAACATCCGTGGTATTGCCCAAAAGACTTTCAGGCTAAAAGCATTTCTTATGTCAAGAGATTTTCAAAGAAAACAGCTATCGACGGTTGCTATGGATGGGAGACCATTGCATTGCCCTTTGACGTAAAAAATATTTCGTTCCAGTCTGAATCGCTGTATCCATTTGGAAATTTGGAAGGCAATGATATGTCAAAACGCTTTTGGTTGTATCGTGCTGATAATGGATGGCAACCTGAGACGGATATCAAATCTTATATACCCTATTTGATAGCTATGCCGAATAATGAAGCCTATTATTCTCCGTATAATATCGTAGGAGATGTAACTTTCACAGCATCTGACATTACAATTGAAGCTTCACCTTCTGAGAAGGGGGAAGCCTTAAATTCTGAATTATACTTCTATCCCAACTTCATGAACAATACTTCTGAAAACGGAGCAATGTTAGTGAATGATGAATATTTTGAAGGGAATGAACCTGGGAGCGTTTTTGTCATGGGATTAAGAAGTGTTCGACCATTTGAAGCCTATATGATGGGATTCTCAGGAATTAGCAAAATACCTGTCATGGATTCATCTTTGTCTAAAGCTGAAATATCCACTCTTCAAATGAGAATTTGGAGTGAAAATAAATCAATATTAATCTGCACTCCAATAAAAGCTGAAATGCCTGTTTTAGATCTTTCAGGAAGATGTGTTGCAAAGATTATTGCACAGCCTAATGAGATAAACTGCATCAGCGATTTGTCTGCAGGTATATACATAGTTGGAAATAAAAAAGTGTTAGTTAAATAAGTAAAGCAATGTCTAAAAGATTCTCAAATTTATTATTCTCTCTTTTCAGTGCGTTTCTTACTTTTGTTCCCTCCATTGCAATAGCAGATGTACGCTCTGAGGTAGAAAAGATAAAGACAGATCCTCAATACATATTTGGTGAAGCTTGGGCTGACTCTCCTGGAGAGGCGGACAAACTGGCTCTTGCCAATCTTCTTGGGAATATTGGTACTACAGTTGAAAGTAGTTTTACTATTGATTCCGAAGAAACAATTGGCAATAATGGAGAAATAGAATCAAAACAGAATGCAAAATCTTTTTTGAATACTTATTCTCAAGCTACGATTAACAATACACAAACAAAGACCTATAATGACGGTAAAAATGGTTTTTACCTGATCAGGTATATGAAACTTTCCGAACTCGAAAAGATGTTTGCTCATAGAAAAGATCGAGTTGACGATTATGTAAGATCCGCTTTGAGATCTGAAGAAAAAGGTCGTGTTGACGATGCACTCCGGTTTTTCAATTGGGCTTACGTTCTTCTTCATTCTCTGCAATATCCATCTGAAGTGAGAATGAAAATCAATGGAAAAGATGAATTACTTATTCATTGGATACCCTCCAAAATGAAAGAGATTCTAAAAAACATTGATGTAAGCGTAGCTAATCTTTCTGACGACAACGAGATGGAGCTTGTATTCAAATATAAAGGCACTCCGGCAGAAGGTCTTGACTTTACATATTGGAATGGTAGAATCAACTCCCCTATTACAGGCATCAAAGACGGCATTGGAAAAATTTCTTTTCCCATAGATTATAAGCCAAATGAAATAATTCTCGTAGTTGAAACCTCCTATTCGGAAGCTTCTATGAGCGACAGAGAACTGGAAATGATGATACGCAACTTCAAGCAGCTAAATTTTCCTGACGCAAAAAAGACCATTGGTAATGGATCAAACCAAATAAAAGTTGAAAAAAATGCAAGAAAAGATCTTCAAGCTATAGTTGAAGCTGGAAAAAACAACGGTGTTACTGCTCTTGATAAAAAGGGATCAAAAGAATTCGATGTAATCATTAAAGATATAATTAAAGATATCAGAGATAAGAAATACTCTCCCAATGAAGAATACTTTACTTCAGAAGGACTGCAGATGTATAAAGCCCTCCTCGATTATGGCTCTGCAACTATCATCGGAAATCCGGATCCAGGATTTTATCCGTTAGGAGATAGAGTAATCTGTAGAAGTGTGCCAATGCAATTCAAATTCAAAAATAATAACAGATCGTTTGTTGAAGATGTCACATTTACTTTTTCACCTGAGAAAAAAATTGAGAGTGTAGCATTCGGGCTTGGAGCAGCTGCTCGTAGAGATGTATTCTCCCAGGGCGGCGATGTATGGGGAGACTCGATAAAAATGGTCATCGTGACATTTCTCGAAAACTACAAGACAGCCTTTGCTTTGAAAAGACTTGATTATATAAAAAGTATATTTGATGATAATGCTTACATCATAGTAGGACATAAGTTGCATAAGATTGAAAAAGCTTCCGGCGACGTAAAAGGCTTAGCTATTAAAACAGATTATTCTTTTCAGAGAAAGACAAAAGACGAGTACATAAATCAACTTGAACGTTGCTTTAACAGTAATGAGTTTGTAAATATTAATTTCTCAGACAATGACATTCAGAAAGCAGCCTTTGGTGGTAACACATTTGGCATCCAAATAAAGCAGGACTACTATTCCCAGCATTATGGAGATCAGGGTTATCTTTTCCTCTTTGTCGACTTAAATGAAGCTGACAAACCTATTATAAAAATCCGAACATGGCAACCTGAGCGAAATCCGAATATAACACCAATGATCCCCAAAGATAGTCGTGACTACGGTATCTATGGAATCTACAGTTTCGACTGATAATAATAAGTCCCTATTTGTTTATAAAAGTCTTAGACTTTATATTTTCTATACAAAATGCCGGATTCTCAAGAATCCGGCATTGATAATATTAGTGATTAGTATATTTCAACTAAGTGAACACTGCCATCTCCATGCGTTGGCGAGTGTCTCTCCTACAGGCACTTCCGCTTTCCAGCCAAGCACATTATTGGCTTTATCGGGAATTGCCCATATCTTTTCGATATCACCTTCACGTCTACCACCTATCTTGTGTGGTACGGGAACGCCTGTCGCTTTTTCAAATTCATTGATAAGTTCCAAGACAGAAACGCCACGTCCTGTACCAAGATTGAAGATCTCAATGTTGTCGGTATCTTCACCATCGAGCATTCGACGCATAGCCGCGACGTGAGCCTTTGCAAGGTCTACAACGTCGATATAGTCGCGGATGCAGCTTCCGTCAGGTGTGTTATAATCATTGCCGAAGACAGTAAGTTCTTTGCGGATTCCGGCAGCCGCCTGTGTCAGATACGGCACGAGATTCTGAGGCACTCCAAGAGGAAGCTCACCTATCTTAGCACTCGGATGCGCACCTATAGGGTTAAAGTAGCGAAGGATTATACTCTTTATTGGAGCTCCACTATGGATATAATCAGTGATGATTTCTTCAGATATCTGCTTAGTGTTACCGTATGGGGAGGTAGCAGGCTTGATAGGCGCAGTCTCATCTATAGGATTCACGTCTGGCTCTCCATATACCGTGCAACTGCTTGAGAATACTATTCCCTTCACTCCATACTGAGGCATGCATTCAAGAAGATT
>CAMWQY010000027.1 GCA_947176355.1 uncultured Porphyromonadaceae bacterium | reverse complement strand
CGCCGCAAGTTCTATCCCGACAACGGTGTCCACATCAAGGACTTCATCTATGCCCTAAACGTGGACCCGCAGACTCAGGGCGACGGTACCACTACTTGGTATCGCTGGTTCGGATTCAAGAAAGATGGTCTTTGCCGTCCGTATGCGCTCGGCTGGGAAAACACAAAATCTGTAGCAGGACAGACTGTACTCACAAAGGAGGCTGTAGAGCGTTTCAATCTTCCCGGCGACGAGAGAAACAAAATCATCCTTCAAGGTCCTCAGTGCACAATAGGTCCAGACTATGAGCAGACCAATATTCCAGTCTACATATATACCGTACCTGGCAACGAGAAGACCCTTGTAGGGCAGCTTACCTACCATACCGACTTCGAATTTGACGATGCCTCAATCTATTCGCTCGGCGACGAGGCTCTTCCAAAGGCAAACAAAACAAACATCCAGAATGGTACAGCTCTTCTTAACATTCAGAAAGGAGCACGTTGCTTCAAATATCCTCCACGTGAAGAAGACTATTCGCTCTGGAACCGTCAGCAAGCCAATGACTCACCTATATTCCGCTATGCCGACATTCTTCTTACGAAGGCTGAGTGCATCATGCGCGGTGCTACTCCCACTCTTGGAGCTACTGTCAATGACCTCGTAAATGAGGTTCGACGTTGCTCAAACGCTCCTGACGTTACCGGCAACTTCACAATTCAGGATCTTATGGACGAACGTTCGCGTGAGTTCATCCTCGAACCTTGGCGTCGCAACGACCTTATCCGTTGCGGAATGTTTGAGAATGACTGGGGTCAGAAAAACAAGTATAAGAAGTGGCTCAACGAGGAGCATACAGAATTCGAATGGGTAGACCGCGGAGTTAAGGACACCTACCGTCGTCTCATGCCTATCCATCGCGGCATCCTCGAGACTAACCTCAACTGGAAGCAGAACCCCGGATATCAGGGACTCTAAACTTTTGAAAAAGCTTAATTCATAATGCATAATTCATAATTATAGGATATACCGACAAGTCCGTTGGAATTGACAAAAATTATGCATTGTGCATTATGAATTATGAATTAATAAATAATACATTCTAAATAACCTTAAATTAATTTATGGCAAAATTCAACTTGAAACGCAGCTCAATGCTGCTTGGCGCCGCAGCTGTTATGCTCTCAGCTGGCGCAGCCGGTTATCGTGATGTTACCGGCCAGTATATGACTAATCCCGCTTTCCTCCCAGGATGGCAAGGTGCTATCGCTGCTGTTGGCGAAGGTGTAGGCGAAGTATGGTGTGGAGCGTTCAACATTTATCAAGTGCTTCCTGACATGCCGGCAGGTGAGTATGAACTCACAGTTAACGCATTCTATCGTTGCGGTAACAATGAATTCGCTAAAGAACATCAGACAGGTAATGCGGAACTAAACACTGCCTATATATATGCAAATGGCAACAAACAGGTAGTGAAAGGTCTTTTCGAAGGACGTGAGGCTGCTCCCAACAGCATGGCAGAGGCAAGTGCAGCTTTCGCTGCTGGCGATTATGTAAATACCCTGAAATTCAATCATGAGGGTGGAGATCTTACCGTAGGTATCGCGAATACAGGTTGTTATTTCGATGAATGGTCGGCATTCGACAACTTCTCGCTTAAGAGCGGAGACAAGGATTATTCAGATCTCATCAAGAACGCAGGTTTTGAGGAAGGCATAGATTTAACTACAATTTGGGACGAAGAACCAAATCCTGAGGATCCTGAAAATCCTAAAAAGATTTATGTAGAAACTGGTCACTGGAACATGATGAACAGTGCAAACAGTGATAAGAAACCTGATGTAAACTGTTGGGGTGGTGTATATCGCAAAACTAACGCTTCTCCTTACAACTTCGGTCAGCAAGTAGATCTTCCTGCTGGTAAATATCGTTTCAGCGCCCTTACTTTCCTCCGTTATGGCGGTGGTGGTGACTATGACGGCAAGATCATCTCCTGCAAAGGTGAATGGAAACTTCAGGATGTTGAAAAATCACCGAAACAGTGGTGGGAAGAAAAAGCTTATACTGAAGACGACTTCATCGCAAATGCGTATCTTTACGCATCTTTTGAAGAAGCAAAACCGACAGACTTAGCTACAGCAATCGAACTCCTTGAAGAAAACATGGTTTATGCACGCATAAAGGGTCCATGGGAAATCTGTGATGGTGACTATGCAGTTATGCCTGAAAATGAAACTCGCGGTAACGCTGCAGGTGACCAGATTGTTCCTGAATATGATGTTAAGAATGTAATGCCCTGGTGGGAAGATTCTGGCAAGGAACGTGAATCTGCAGCTGCTTTCGTGAACGAGCCTGAAAAGTGGCGTCAGTATGTAGAGTTTGAAGTAAAAGAGCCTTGTAAAGTTTGGGTTGGTCTCGCCAAAGACCAAAACAACCCCGCTCAATATTGGAATCCGTTCGCTGACTTCAAGCTTGAGAAATTTGACGACAACTATAACGCAGTTGAAGCCATCAACTCCGCTAACGGTGCAGTTGAATACTACAACCTCCAGGGCGTACGCGTTGCCAACCCCGAAAACGGTATCTTCATCGTTCGCGAAGGCAACAAAGTAGCTAAAAAAGTAATCCGCTAATATGTTTGATGCATAACGCGTGATGCGTAGTGCGTAGCGTGTGATGCATAATTCAAATTCTATTCAAAGGCGTGCTTCCCAACCGGAGCACGCCTTTAATTTTTTACTCAAAGTGCCTGTCTTAGTTGATATCTATGTTTGATTTATAAGTTTTTTTTAGTAATTTTGCACTTATATATTATGGTCAAATTCTGTATTATGCATAATCCAAACAAGAAACATATAAATATAACGGCAGATGATCTGCAGTTCATCAACGATGTCAAAACTATTGTATATACAGCTAAAGAGAGAGCATATCAAGCGGCTGATATATACCAAGTTGTAAGTAATTGGCTTGTTGGTAAACGTATTGTAGAACAGGAGCAACATGGTTATGCCCGAGCTGAATACGGAAAACGTGTGATTGAACTTGCATCGCAGGCCTTGACTGAAGAGTTCGGAAAGGGATATTCAGCTTCATCTCTACGTAACTACAGAAAATTTTATTTGTCTTTCAAAGGTTTACAAATTCAACAAGCAGTGCTTGCTGAATTTAAAAATAGCTGTGAGAAACAACGATCTCTGCTTGTTGAATCTATATCGTCAGAGTGTAAACAAGAAAGTATATATCCCATGCCTCATAATCTCTCTTGGATGCATTATGAAAGACTTATGCGAATTGATAATGAAAATGAAAGAGATTGGTATATGAGAGAGGCTGCCAACGAGAATTGGAGTTATCGGACTCTTGACAGAAACATTGCGTCTCAATATTACTAAAAGATAGCAAACAACTATACGCTGCGAAATACTACACATACCTACCAACAAAAGAGCAATTGACGAAAGAAATTAAGCGTCAGAAGGAAATATTTGCTTTGCAGACAGGGAAAAAAATAGATTAACCAATTAATTAATTTAAGTTTCGCTTGTTCTTGTATGTTGAAGTGAAATCCCTTAGCGCAGGAACTGCGCTTGTTCTCTGCGCACTCCGGGCGATGCGTAGCAGCCCGCAATCATTGCGAACTTGCCAAAACCGAGTCGCGAAGCTATATTTGATAGTTAATAGTTCATAGTTGACACAACCTCTGCCCCTTTGCGTCTTTGCGTGATGATATAAGAGCTTGCAAAAGTTAATTCAAAAACTATTTTGACATTTTCATTGTTATGGTTATAGATTACTAACACAATTTAAGATGCGTAATTATCTCCTCATATCTGCTATGGTTTTGACGGTGTCCGGTGCGGGAGCACAGGATCCCGATTTTGAGTTTGAATTTGAAATTCCTGAAATTCAAGCCATTCAGCTTTCTGCCATTGAGGAAAAGACTCAAGACCCTATTCCCTTCGTTTCTATATCTGTGGAATATGCCGACACAATCGTAAATTGTGCTACCGATGAAAAGGGTCATCTTGATTTTATGCCTCTTTCATTCCCTCTAACCCTCACTGCTACCTGCGAAGGCATGGTGGAGACTACTTACGGCCTGATGGAGCATCCCGAAGAACCCCTTACAATCCTAATGATCCGCGAACCCGCCAAAGAAGAAAACCATCTCTCGATGCTATCCGAATAATCATAAAAATTTTTCTGCGCTGATCTGCTCGTTCCCAATGCTTGAAAAGAAAAAAGTTCTGCGCCGAGACATCCATATCACAATCCTACGACACCGCCGACTCCAACAGAATATAATTTCTAAATGAAGGAGCCATGCTCGTAACTATTCAGCGTAAGTCTCTGTGGGCTTCAAGGGCAAGCGAAGCAATGCCCCTTTGTGGATGATATCAGTATAAAATAATAAAATTATCTCATTTATGAATATATATAAGAATAATAAGCTCCGTGTGCCCTCTGTGTGAGACCTTACAAGATATTCGCTGAATAGTTACGCCGTGCTTTCGACTTGCTTTTTTTTAACATTTATCATTACTATTAGAGTTTTTTTTACTAAATTTGCATTATAATTAGAATTCATGGTTTTGCCATAGTATTCTTAATAATATTATAGCAGCATCTTATTAATTCTAAATTCTCAATTCTAAATTCTAAATTATATAAGATGAGCAAATTAGTCTCTAAGAAATATCTCCTCCCATTCATCCTCATCACGAGCCTCTTCTTTATGTGGGGCTTCGCCCGAGCCATCCTCGACGTGCTCAACAAGCATTTCCAGGAAATGCTACATATTTCCATCGGGCAGTCAGCTCTTATTCAAGCCACTACATATCTCGGATATTTCCTTATGGCTCTTCCTGCAGGCATCCTCATTACTCGACTCGGCTACAGAAAAGGTGTTGTGACAGGTCTGCTTCTCTTTGCCCTGGGCGCATTGCTCTTCATTCCGGGAGAGAGTATGATGTCGTTCGGAATGTTCTTGTTTGCACTATTCATTATCGGTTGCGGACTTGTCATCCTGGAGACAGCCGCCAATCCGTATGCTACGGAACTCGGAGAAAAAGAGACTGCCGCAAGCCGTCTAAATCTTGCACAGTCTTTCAACGGTCTCGGTTGCATCCTTGCTCCGGTGATTGTGGGAGGATTTCTGTTCTCTACTCCGGAAAGCAGCGTTTCTGTCCCTTACGGCATCATGGGAATTGCGGTGCTTTTAGCTGCACTTATCTTCTCGCGCGTAAAACTTCCGGAAATCAATCATGATGAAGATGACAACGCTTCTTCAAATGAAAAAGAAGGACTTGGAGCCACTATCAAAGCTCTCTGGAGCAGCAATACTTTCCGATTCGGGGTAATAGCACTTTTCTTCTATGAGATAGCTGAAATCTCCATCAACAGTCTCTTCATCAATTATGCTACCGCCGACGGCTGGATGGACAAGACCACAGCCTCTGTCGTTCTATCTTTCGGAGCCCTTGGTCTCTTTATGCTTGCCCGAATAGTTGGCAGCTGGGTGATGAGTAAAGTAGCCTCGGAAAAGGTGCTTGTGATTTGTGGCCTAATGACTGTGATAGGGGCATTGCTTGTAGTGCTCAATATTGGCTGGCTGTCACGAGCCGGAGTCTTCATGTGCTATGCATTTGAAGCAATCATGTTCCCCACAATATTTGCCATCACGATAGTAGGAGCGCAGGGACATAATGTCAAGATTGCCTCCTCTTTCCTGATGATGACCCCGATAGGAGGAGCGGTCGGAACTCTACTGATGGGACAGATAGCAGACATCACTTCAATGTCCACCGCTTTCATCATCCCCGCCATAGGCTACGCATTCGTGCTCCTCTACGCCCTCAGCGTGGCTCTAAAGAAGCAGAAATAAGTCTGCGAAATAATGTCCTTAAAGACTTTAAAGACCTTAAGGACCTTAAAGACCTTACCCCCAACTCCCCAACTCCACAACCTCACAACCCCACAACTCCACAACCCCACAACTCCACAACCCCCAACAATGAAACTTACCTGCATCGGACATATTACCCTCGACAAAGTAATCACCCCACGCTTCACTGCATATATGCCTGGAGGCACTGCTTATTATTTCGCTAACGCTCTAAAGAACATCGATCTCGAGGATTTTCGCCTTGTGACGTCGCTTGCTGCAAGCGAGATGCATGAGGTGGAGAAGCTTCGTAATGATGGAATTGACGTTGACGCAATAGTGTCAAAGAACTCTGTATTTTTCGAAAATAAATACGGCGAGGACATGAACGAGCGCACTCAGCGCGTGCTTGCCAAGGCTGATCCTTTTACGAAGGAAAACCTGAAAGACGTGGAAGCCAATATCATCCACCTCGGCACTCTTCTTGCCGACGATTTTGACAAGGAGACCATCAAATATCTCTCTACTAAAGGTACGGTATCGGTAGATGTACAGGGATATCTGCGCAAGGTAGAAGGCGAACACGTAGTAGCCGTGGACTATGACGACAAACTGGAAGCTCTCCCTTATATAGGAATATTGAAAGCAAATGAGATGGAGATGGAGACCCTGACAGGCACCTCCGACCCATACGAGGCTGCCAAGATGCTTGCCGGATGGGGCGTGAAGGAAGTGGTCTTGACATTAGGCGACAAAGGTTCTCTAATATATGCAGACGGCGAATTCCACAAGATTCCTGCATATCCTGCCAAAGACCTTGTGGATGCTACCGGATGCGGCGACACATACATGGCAGGCTATCTGTATAAGAGAAGCCGTGGAGCTTCCTACGAAGAAGCAGGTGCATTCGCAGCCGCCATGTGCAGCATAAAGCTCGGTTCCAAAGGCCCATTCTCCGGCACAATCGCCGACGTCGAAGCCCTAATCCATAATTCATAATTATATCCCAACCATACTTCCCTAATAATTGGCCAAGCCCATATTTATGAACTTCCCCATTTTGACTTGACAGCTCGGAGAGCTGTCATCATGCCATAACCCCAGGCTTCAGCCTGGGGAATCCCATACAAAAGCTCAGTAGCCTCGGAGAGGCGCTTTATGATCATAAATTAATACGCTGGCCCTCTACGCGCGAGGGAGGAATGAGCATGAACCGGGCGGAAGGAGCCGCAACGGGCGCCTCCTTGCTTTCCATGCGACCGCCGGAGAGGGACTTGCGCGTCCAGCGATAGAGAGGACTGAGGTCTATCTGCATGTAGTAGCGGCCGTTGGTGTCATCCTTGGCCTGAGGCACACCCCATATCCATGAGCAATGGAATGTCAGGTCGTCGGTGGCCTTGTCTTCGTCTTCAGCTACAGAAAGGGTCCACAATACGTCTCCTCCATCCGTTGCGGTCTCAACGCCGAGTCCGGCAGACGCGTTGTTGGTCTTGTTGTTCCAGGTCCAGCCTCCCTCCTGAAGCGGTATGGGAGAGGTTGATTCAAGTCCGTTGCCTCCGCTGATCCAGCCATCGAAACTCCATTCGAATCCAGGCTGCAGCGGTGACGACAATTCAGTGGATACGGGAGCGGGACCTCCCATCAGAGTATGCTCGACGGAATGTTCCAGACCGGTGGCTACCCTGTCGTAGAGACTTACGGCAAGTCTGCAGTCTGAGAGACGGAATCCTGACGACTCATACTTGTTGCCTCCCTGCGAATACTGCCAGCGGCCGTTATCGAGATTGCCGTTATGGATAGTAAGCTCGGCTTCCACCACATACATATCGCCGTTGAACGTAGTATTGTCGGCAAACGAATGCATCTGATATACGTCGCAATTGAGTTCGGCAGTCGTGCTCAGCGACACATTTCCGGGGACACCCCAGCCGCTTGCTGCTATAGCCTCAGCTGGAATGGATATCGGGAAGACATGGCTGACACGCTGCGGAGCGATCCGCTTCTTTATATCCCGGCTCCTCAAATCAGGACCCTTAAGGTTGGGAGTAAGAATTCCGTCGAGCCAACCCGTAAAAATCAACATTGGCACTTCATCTTCCTCTATAGGATCTTCTTCCTTATGTTGCTTTTGTTTCTGAATTGACATAGAGATAGCCTTTTTGTTGAAGCTTACCAACGAAGAATTATCAATAGCCATTGGGTCGCCTGCATACACCATCCCTTTTGCCGTGCACCAATCTTCAAGTTTGGTGCCGACAGGATCCACTACAGTTATGACGATACCCCGCTGATACGCAGCTACAATTTCCTCTTCGTAGGTGTCGAGATCCGCACAAGCCACGATCACATGCTTTGCCTTATTTGGTTCCACTATGTTGGTGAATGTCTCTGAAAGCTGTCCGGAGATAGATCCCCCTGAGCCGAGTATTGCCGTAGGTTGGTTGCTTTCAGCTTTCTGAGCAGGTTTCACACTCCCTTCCTCCACTACCGTAAGGTTTTCGACTGGAGGTATGTCATTGTCGTTAGAGCAACCGGCTAACATAAAAGAGGCTCCGACAAAGGAAGCCAACAATATTTTCTTATTGTAATCCATACTTTTGATGCTATAAGTATAAGTTGTCAAGGTATGTCGGCAACGAAGACCCGACATCTCCTATTACATAACGATAAAACTCTAAATTTAGTTTTATACTTCAAACACAAATCCAAAAAAGAAGCATCCCCCGCATCAAACAACGTAATAAATTATTGCAAAGCACTATGCTGCAACCGATATCCATCAAGTGTCTTGCCATTGAATAGGACAGTGCCGTCGGAGAATTTTTCTATTGTGAAAGTCGAATCCGGAGAAGTACGAATCGTCACCTTGTCGAAAAGGGGAGTTCCGAGCCAATATTCAGGAAGACCGGGACAAACAGGATAAAAGCCCATGGCAGAGAAGACATACCATGCCGACATCTGGCCCGCATCATCATTGCCCGCAAGACCTCCCGGTATATCCTTATATTCAGTATCCATAATATGCTTGATCCACTTCGCAGCCTTCTCAGGACGGTCGACAGCATTATAGAGGTACACTATCTGATGGCATGGCTCATTGCCGTGCCAGTAGCGCTTCAACTCAAAAAGGGAGTCAAGTTTCGCTTCCACTATCTCTTTCCCACCAAGAATATCAATGAGTCCTTCCGGATCATGCGGTACATACCATGTATAATGGCAAGGGGCTCCCTCTGTGATAAAAGAATTAAACGTGAATGGATCTATACTGTCTGCCCAAGTCCCATCAGCATGGCGCCCATTAGCGTATCCAAGTTTAGGATCAATCACATTCCGATAGTTTTTCGACCGCTTCTCAAGAATCTCCGCATCCTTATCATGACCCAAAAGACGTGCCAGACGCGAAAGGGCGAAGTCATCATAAGCATACTCAAGTGTGCGCGATGTCTGTTCATTCTTATGGAAAGCATCCTCTACACCATCCTCCAGTGGAATATAGCCATATTTAAGATAAGACTCAAGGGCGCGTCGACCTTTGCCATCTACATACTCTTGCCTCGTGGCAGGAGACTCGAATGCATTCTTACGCAGATAAGAATATGCCTCCTCCACCGGAAAATCAGTCACTCCCTTAGCCACTGCATCTGCGATTGCTGCTGAGCAATGATCTCCTATCATGGCGGCGGTATAGCTTCCCCAACATGGGAATATCGGCATCCAACCACCCTGTTGAGCCTTCAGCACGAGCGAATACATCATGTCGGCACTCCGTTTTGGATCAAGGATAGTGATAAGAGGATGCTCCGCGCGATAAGTGTCCCACATCGAATAGTCGTCGTAGTAGTCGCGACCCGGCTCCATCTTCAAAATCTCGCCTGTGCCGGCAAACGACACGTAGCTTCCATCTACATCGCTGACTACCCGAGGTAGGAGAGACGCCCGATACAAACTGCCGTAGAACT
Organism: uncultured Porphyromonadaceae bacterium; assembly: GCA_947176355.1. GTDB lineage: Bacteria > Bacteroidota > Bacteroidia > Bacteroidales > Muribaculaceae > Lepagella. The sequence goes on along the minus strand of CAMWQY010000027.1, from coordinate 5,103 downwards.
TTCCCTTGTCTTCCTCCGAGCCTCCTTCAACCTCTATCTTACCGAGATGAGAATCCCATATTTGGGCAACTTCCGCACGTACTGCGTCAAAATCCGAATCTCGCAACTCGCTTTCCAGATTGAGTCTTGCCCCGGCAAGCGACGTGAAACTATTGCCTATCTTGACTTCCACCGGAACATCTTTCTTTCTATTGAAAGATACGTATGCCCCAATGCCGGCTGATCCGTCGGCTTTTACAGAACCCTCATATACGTCATCACCACGGAAGACTCCTGAAGACACCACATCAAGATCCTCCGGATATTGAATTATGAACCATCCTGAAAAACCTGCCGGTTCGCCCCATCCCTGATAAATACGGTGAACAGGGTTGCAACCCCTTATTTCATGCCTAAGCGTATCGATCTCTATCCAACCGGTTCCTTCATCAGTATTGGGATTGACCACAAGGTGCCCTATGCCATCAGAATCGTATGTGATGCGAAGGATACCCGATCGAGAAAGCCCCGTCATCTCTGCTTTTAGACTCTCTTCAGGAAGCGACACGGAATAATAATCAGGACGCGCTATTTCCGAATCACGGTCTATTCGGGACGCGCGATTATCCGGGGATGTGCGCAACTTCCCCCCAAGCGCTGCTAAAGAAACACTGCCATAATCTTGAGTGCAACCTCCGGATATCCAATGGCTCGCACGGAAACCTTGAAGGTCAGTGTCGGCATAATAATATGGAGCAATACATTTCTCTTCCGTATCGCGAGTCTGCGGAGTCCAAAGAGTCATGCCATGAGGTACGCATACTGCCGGCACTGTCTGTCCATGCTCTTCAGAACCTTTGCCGAAGAGCCCGGCAGTCATTGTGGTGGCCTCGGCAGTCCCGACGCGAGTATCTACAAAATTGATTAATGATAAGACTATAAGTAGGAGATTAGTCATATTAAAGGTCTTTAAAGTCCTTAAAGTCTTTAAGGTCCTTAAGGACGTTACACAGAAGAATTATTTGCCTGTAAGCAGCGATTTCAGATCATGTAGCACTGTCAGCGACTGAAGCGGAGTCAAATTGTCGATGTCGAGAGTAAGGATTCTGTCGCGTATCTGACTCAGCATCGGATCGTCGAGCTGGAAGAAACTGAGTTGATAGCCATCCCGCTGTCCGGCTATTTCCCCAAGCTTCCCTTTAGCCACGCTATCGACTCCCTTATTGTCGGAATTGCGGGCGGCTGACTCCAGACGCTCAAGCACCTGATCAGCACGCTTCACGATTGACGGTGGCATTCCTGCCAGTTTCGCTACATGAATACCAAACGAGTGTTCAGACCCTCCCTTGACAAGTTTCCTGAGAAATACCACCTTTCCCTTTATTTCCTTCACCGACACACTCCAATTATGGATTCGCTTAAATGATTTCTCCATCTCATTTAGTTCATGATAATGGGTGGCGAAAAGTGTTTTCGGCTTGCAGCGTCCGTTTTCATGAATATGCTCCACAATGGACCATGCAATGGAAATACCATCGTATGTGGAAGTGCCACGCCCCAATTCATCAAAGAGTATGAGAGAGCGTCCACTCATATTGTTAAGGATAGATGCCGCTTCGCTCATCTCTACCATAAACGTGGATTCCCCGGCCGCCAAATTGTCACTTGCACCTACACGAGTGAAAATCTTATCCACTATGCCTATACGGGCAGACTCAGCAGGCACAAACGACCCCATCTGTGCCATTATCACAATCAACGCAGTCTGGCGTAGCAAGGCTGACTTACCGCTCATGTTAGGTCCCGTGATCATCAATATCTGGTTATTATCGCAATCAAGGCGGACTGTATTCGATATATATGGCTCTCCGGGTGGAAGTCGCTTTTCAATTACTGGATGCCTCCCCTCTATGATCTCAAGGGAAGTGGAATCATCCACTATCGGACGGACATAACCATTATCGGCGGCTGCATCCGCCATGCTCAACAGAAAGTCAATCTCAGCCGCAGCATTAGCACTCTTCTGCATCGGGGCACAAGCATGGGCAAGGTGATCAAGGAGCTTTGCATAAATCTCACCCTCTATTTGTCCTATACGGTCGGAGGCTGTCAATATTTTCTGCTCGAAATCCTTTAATTCTTCTGTTATATATCGCTCTGCATTGACGAGAGTCTGCTTCCTTATCCATTCAGCCGGCACTTTATCCTTATGTGTATTGCGCACCTCTATATAGTAGCCGAACACATTGTTGTAGCTTATCTTCAGAGATGTGATTCCGGTACGCTCGATCTCTCTTGCACAGATGGCATCAAGGGCAGCACGCGCATTGTCATGAAGTCCCCGGTATTCATCAAGTTCCTTCGACACCCCGGCTGCTATTGAACCACCTTTATTGAATACTGCCGGAGCATCCGGAGCGATAGTAGCCCGTATGAGTCCGATATATTGCTCAAGAGGCTGCATCTCCTCTGCTATTTTCTGTATTTCCGGGCAGTCTGCGCCTGATAGCGATTTTTTCAGTCGCATACACCCCTCCATTGATGTAGCAAGCGAAAGGAGGTCGCGAGGCTGGGCACGTCGGTTGGAAGTCTTGCCAATCATGCGCTGCATATCTCCGATAGATTGAAGGCATGTGCGGGTATAATCTCGACGGTCGGTGTCGCGGAAAAAGAAGTCAACCATAGCATGGCGCTCATTGATCTTCTGAGGATCAAGCAGGGGAAAGCTTAGATTTGATGAGAGCAGACGAGCTCCCATAGGAGTTACGGTATGGTCGAGCACACCGAAGAGGGTAAGTCCTTTCGCTCCGCTGGCCGAATACGTAAGTTCGAGATTACGCAAGGTAAACGGATCCATCCGTAGGAATCGCTCGCTGTCGATGCGTGAAAGCACCGTGATATGGGAGGTATTGGTGTGCCCTGTTATATCGAGATAATAAAGTAGGCTTCCGGCTGCTATGAGTGCAAGGGGCATATCGTCAAGGCCAAATCCCTTCAATGTAGCCGTCTGAAATTGCTTAAGAAGACGCTCTCTGGCAGAATCCTCTGTGTATACCCAATCTTCCATATCGAAGACCGGACATTTCCATGTGATGAGTTCGCTACAGAGCTCACGCGTGCCGTTCATACGCAGAAGTTCCTTGGGTGCGAATGCCGAAAGAAGCTTGTCTATTTCTGAAGGATCTGTCTCTGCTGCGAGAAACTCCCCCGTTGTGATGTCAAGAAAAGCAATACCTGCCCTCACTATTTTCCCTTTTCCGGTGCGTTGGAAATGTATTCCTGCAAGATAGTTGTTTTCTGCTCCCTCTATTGAAGCATCGTTGGTATTGACGCCGGGAGTGACAAGCTCTGTGATGCCACGCTTCACCAACTTTTTAGTCAACTTAGGATCTTCAAGTTGCTCACAGATTGCCACACGCTTACCTGCCCTCACTAACTTAGGGAGATAAGTGTCGAGTGCATGATGAGGAAAGCCGGCAAGCTCCACTGATTGCGCACTGCCATTGGCTCGCCGGGTGAGAGTAATGCCGAGGATTGAGCTTGCCTCTATCGCATCGTCGGAGAATGTCTCGTAAAAGTCACCCACGCGGAAGAGCAGGATGGCATCGGGATGCTTCTTCTTCATCTCGAAATACTGCTTCATCAGTGGTGTCTCAACTATTTTTGCCATTTTTAAAAGAGAAATTAGTCTGATTGCTCTATTTATTCTAATTGGACTAATTGGTCATATTAGTCTTATTAGGCTAATTAAAATATATTATTCAAGTGGGAAAAGACTTAGCATCCAGATCGACATTGCCACATAGATAAGAAGACCCACCACGTCATTCATAATCTGAATAAAGGGGCCGGTTGCAAGTGCCGGATTGATTTTCATCTTCTCAAGAGTAAGTGGCACGAATGTGCCGAACACCGTTGCGAATATCACCACACAGAATAGCGATGCCGCGACGGCAAAGGAGACTGCATACATGTGCGGCTGAGTGAAAAGCACATAGATAAGCACTACGCTGCTTATTACCACAGCATTAAGCAAGGCTACAAGAACTTCCCTCCCTATCTGTTTCCAGGCATCTTTTATTTCCAAGCGTCCGTTAGCAAGACCTTGCACCACGATTGCTGACGCCTGCACACCTACATTACCACCCGTACCTCCGATGAGAGGTATAAAGATGGCAAGTGCTGTGACTGCAGCTATTTGTGCCTCGAATCCGGTAAGGATCACTGAATTTATTATGCCGCCGATGATACCGATTAGAAGCCATGGTATTCGCGCTTTGGTCTGGGCAAATACGGAGTCGTCTACATCCACATCTGAGGAGATACCTGATGCCAACTGATAGTCTCGTTCTGATTGTTCGCGCACCTCATCCATGATGTCGTCGACAGTTATCTGTCCTGCAAGCCGTCCGATGGAGTCTACTACTGGCATAGCTACAAGGTCGTATTTCTCGAAGTCGATCGCTACCTCATCGATAGGAGTGTCGGTGTGTACCTTCACTGGATCTGTCTGCATCACGTGCTTTATCTTTGACACCGACGGGTCGGTGATCATCTTCTTAAGGGGAAGTATTCCTTTCAGGCGATTGTCGTCGTCTACTACATAGACATAGTATATCTCGTCAAGATCCGCTGCCTGACGTCGCATTTCCTTTAGACATTCCGGCATGGACCAGTTTTCGTTGACTGCTATATACTCGGTGCCCATCAAGCCGCCTGCAGTGTCTTCGTCATATTGCAGAAGGTCGACGATATCGCCCGCCTGCTCCATGTCGTCTATGTGCTGGATCACCTCCTCCCTGTCTTCCTCGTCGAGTTCCTGGATAAGGTCTACTGCGTCGTCGGTGTCGAGTTCGTCGATAAATTCACCGATTTGCTCAGGCTCCATGTGCTCGATGAGTTTCTTACGGTCTTCTTCATCGAGTTCCATAAGCACGTCGGCCTTCTTTTCCTTATCATCTATAAGGTTGAAGAGCAACTCTGCTTGCTTTATATTGAGCTTGCGCAAAAGCTCCGCAATGTCGGCCGGATGCAGATCGGCGATTTCATGGCGGATGCCGGCAGCATCCTCGCTGTCGGCCATATTTTCGATTCTTTCGATGTCTTCTTCAGTGAAATCTTTCA
>CAMWQY010000026.1 GCA_947176355.1 uncultured Porphyromonadaceae bacterium | reverse complement strand
CAAGCTGATATTATGGTATATGCAACCGTAACATTTTGTAAATTTCAAGGAATTTCATACTTTCTTAGGATAAATCTTCAGAAAGCAAGATGAAAGAGCTTTTTAGAGCAAATGATATTACAATTCTTGCTCTCTTTCACCTTACGACAAACCTGCTCCGCACTCTTTTCAAGAGGCTTTTCCCATCTGCAAGGGGTTTGTCGCAGGTGAAAGCTCTCTTTATTTCACCTTACGACAAACCTGCTCCGCACTCTTTCCAGTAGGCTTTCCCATCTGCAAGGGGTTTGTCGCAGGTGAAAATAGTGAAAAAATAGATGTCGTAGATAAAAGAAGAGTCACAATGACTATGCCATCACATTTCCGAGATGGTCTTGGCAAGATCATTCATACAGGAGCAAATTGGATAAGTGATGTTTGTTCCTATGGGAAGCCCCAACGAAATAATAAGTAAGCGTCCCTCAGCGCAGAGTGCGAAATCGTGCGCAGCGGGCTTATAGCGGTCCGAAAAAGCTTCATGGACTATAAGGATGATTTTGGCGCCGATAGCTTCGGCTTCGGATCGGATTCCCTTTTCATCAGCAGAAATGAAGGGTGAGACAAGTATTGTGCCTCTGGAAGCAGCCGTAATCCAGGACTTGCCTTTCTCTTCCTTTTCTACCTGGGTGAATTTCCTACTAATCTTTACAGCCTCTTTATCGGGATTGCGGAATAGGAAGAGATTGCCATACGCTTCGAATTGCTCTTCTCCAATTTGCAATTTCCGAATTCTTTGAAAGAACTGGGGGAATTGCTGGCGCATCGCCAATCGATGCGGATTTTCCCGGATGTATACGTATAAGGCATCAAGACTTCGATTATCATACAGCGGCTTATCGCAATAGCCATCTTCAAATATCTCTTCATCGGTTTTGACACTGCCATAAATCTTTGTATATTTTCTGGCAATCCTTTTCCGCAAGGTATCTACATAGAAGTCCAGATGCTTGTCAGATCGGAATAGTACCTGCAAAAGAATATGCGCATGGTCTGGCATCACTTTAAATTGATGTAGCATAATGATCGGATACTCGTATGGGAGATGGATTATTTCCTTAGCTATGATTTTGCCAAGTCCGGATTCGTCAATGTCCGCACTGCCGGGAAGGCCGGGTGCTATTCGTGGATCGCCTGTGACAGTGCCAAAGGACTCGCAGCTCTTTTTTTTCTTGAGGATTATATGATATATGAAAGGGGCATAATAATCATGATTGATAGCTCTCCTATGATAGGAATGCTCTCCACCCTCTTTTAATGACTTAATCCAGACGGAATTCATGATTCTTTCTATCTTGTTTAATATTCTCTTATTGATATTCTCTATTCCTCTCTCCTTCTATTCTTCTCCTTAACCTTACGACAAATCTGCTCCGCACTCTTTTCAGTAGGCTTCTCAATCTACAAGGGATTTGTCGCAGGTGAAAGCTCTCTTTATTTCACCTTACGACAAAACTGCTCCGCACTCTTTTCAAGAGGCTTCCCAATCTATAGGGGGCGTAGCTGAAAAAGCAGATTATCAGAAGTCTTGGCAGCAAATTTACAATAAAATTTTTGAATCCACCCTATACATCCTGAGAATTTTATTTAAAGAATTCTATAGCCGTCTTCGTGGTACTTTCCCTTTGATGTAATCTTAATTATTTCAGGGAAATATGCAGGTGGAGATAGGAAGGTAAGTGATGATAAGATTTAGAAATATATGGAGGTAAGGGATTGGGGGATAGGAAGATGGAGTCGGGATTGTTTTGATTTTGTTTTGGTGGTGGGGGATTGTATGTGAAAATTGAGTATTTTTGCAGTGTATTTTTGCAATGTGAAATCAATACATAATCAACCATGAAAATTAAATTTATCAAAACAATTCCTCTCCTCGGCTTAGCCCTTATGGGTGCTGTCTCATGTGCCAAGGGTGTTGGGGAGATGGGAAAGGATGAACGAGTTCCGGAAAATCGGGTCATATATGAAGTGTTTGTACGCAATTTCTCTCCAGAGGGAAATCTCAAGGGAGTGGAGGCTCAGATTCCACGTCTTAAGGATTTAGGTGTGGATGTAGTATGGCTTATGCCTATATATGAACTTGGCGACACCGGCAAGTGGGGTCCGTATTCCAGTCCGTACGCTATCAAGAATTATAAGAAGATCGATCCGGAAAACGGTACTGAAGAGGATCTTCACGATCTTGTCAGGACAATCCATGACAATGGAATGGAGATATGGTTTGACTGGGTAGGGAATCATACAGCTATGGACAATGTGTGGGTGAAATCTAATCCGGAATTTTACACCAAAAATGATAGTGACTTTGTGCATCCTTTTGGGGGAGCTTGGAAAGATGTCTACGAACTAAACCGCGATAATGAAGTCATGCAAGACAGTATGGTGAGGGCAATGCAATATTGGGTAGATAAATTTGATATTGACGGCTATCGTTGCGACTATGCTTCAGGTCCTTCTCCCGAATTATGGCGCAAGGCATCGGAACAAGTATTGAAAAACGGCAAACGTATTGCCTGGCTTGCCGAAGACTCCAACAGACCATCGCTGGTGAAGAATGGGTATTTCGATTACAACTATTGTTGGGATTTTCAGGAAAAAGTACTTAAGGGCTTCGCGAATGAAGGTCTGGCTAAGCTTCCTGAACTAAAGAGAGCAAGCGAACTCTTGGCTACACGTGGGATGACAGAGAGGGAGGCAAAAGCTCCAGAGGATACTATTGCAGATCCATATAAAGGTAGGTCAAGGATGGTCTATCTGGTCAACCACGATGTGCTTCAGGATCAGGGAGGCTCGGAGGATATAGTTTATGGCAAATACATAAAGCCTCTTACAGTGCTTCAATTTACGCTTTATGGCATGCCTTTGATTTATAATGGACAAGAAATCCAATATAAATCAGGAGGAAGGGTGTCACTTGCTGAGAAAACTCCTATTGACTGGAGCATTCAAGACACAGTAATGACCAATCTGATTAAGAAACTCGCCCACCTTAAGCATACACATCCGGCATTGTATACAGGAGAAAAGAGTGGCGCATACAGCAGTCTATCGACTTCTGCGGATGACAGAGTGTATGCATATAAGCGCAGTTCTACCGACGACGAAGTTATAGTGATGCTTAATTTCAGCGATGAACCTGTTGATTTCACAATAGCAGAGGGAATGAAAGAGGGGAAATATATGGATATTCTCAGTGGAAAAGCCATGTATGTGAATGATTCTTCACATTTCAGCATTCCGGCGCTTGACGCTGCCGCTTTTGTAAGGTAGTAGAATTTACATCCTTGATTGGAATTTAGGTTTGGTCGTTGTCGGAATTATTTATAAATTTGCAAGTGCAACGGTCGTTTGTATCCGGTGGCTCATCAGAGCCGTCGGATATTGCCTTTGAAATTTCGGAAAGATAACCATCATTGCCAACATTATGAAACCATTTGTCATAATTCTTTTTATATTGTTTCTCGCTTCGTGCGTAGGAAAAGACTCGGAGAAAGAAGTCGCCTTAAGGTCATTATATGCGGAGCTTGATACAGAAATAGCCGGTAGTAATGTCTACGAATCAGCGAAGGAAAACCGTATAGCAGAGATGCGTGATATGCTTTGCCATACTGCCGATGGTCATCGGAAATTAGAAATTATAGAGAGGCTGATAGGGGAGTATGAAGCGTATGATGCAGATTCCGCTCTTTATTACATAGGTTATGGTTTGCGTGAGGCAACTACGACCGGAGATGAGAATAAGGAGATGCTTTTAAATATCAAGCGTGCCGATATCCTTGCTCACGCCGGTCTCTTTTCAGATGCCCTGTCAGTGATGGAACGCATACCTCAAAATAATCTCGACAAGGAGACAAAAGAAAAGTATTATTCTGCTTACTGCGCTATATATCAATATTTAAGTGAATATACAAGTGATCATGAACCGGCTGCTGAAAACGAAAAGATGAGAAGAATTTATGTCGACTCCTTGAGTTTAGTGGCAGGTCCTGCATCATTCGACTATCTCATCAATGTCATGGCAGAACGTGCCCGTTCCGGCAGTGTAGATGAGATCATCACTTTGTATGAAGACAAGTTGAAGGGATATAACTTGGGCGAACGCAATTATTCCATTCTCGCATCCATTCTTGCATATCTTTATAAGACCAAGGGGAACAAGGAGGAGTATAAACGCTATTTAGTGCTAAGTGCTATTTCCGATGTCAAAGGTGCTGTAAAGGAGAATATGTCGTTTCGTGAGTTGGCTACCATTATGTTTGAAGACGGAGACATAGAGAGGGCAAACCGCTATCTTAAAAAGAGCATAGCAGATGCAAATTTCTATTCAGCAATGATGCGCAATGCCCAGTCAGGAAAGCTTCTCCCCTTGATTGACGAAGCATATACAGCTGCCAAAGACCAACTTACAAGACGTCTACGGCTAATGGTATGGATTACCGGTGTGCTTTCGTTGGTATTACTGTTGACGGTATTCTTGATTCTAAAGCAGATGAGAAGCTTGCGCAAGGCAAAAGACAAGGTGAGCATAGCCAATGAGGAGCTGAGCAGGATGTCGGAGCAACTTCAGGATGCCAATTCCGCTTTGGAGGCATCAAATAAAGATCTAAAGGGGCTTTCTGAAGAGCTGAAAATAGCTAATCAGCAGCTTGCTGCGAAGAATCTTGAACTGAGTGAATACAACCTGATAAAGGAGCAATATGCGGCATTGTTTATGGAATACTGTTCGTCGGCGATTTCATCGCTTCAGCACTACCAGCAGACACTTCGAAAACTGACGCTACAAGGCGGCAATAAAACGGCACTACTTAAGAAACTGGAATCCACTGAAACCGCTGATCAGATGCTCAAGAATTTTTATGGGAGATTTGACGAAGCTATATTGAACATATATCCGGATTTCGTGGAGAAATTCAATGTGCTTCTTAATCCCGAATCACAAATAGTACTAAAGTCGGGTGAACTATTGAATACAGAACTGAGACTTTTCGCCTTGATCCGTATCGGCATTGACGATAGTGCCAAGATTGCCGATTTCCTCCGTTGCTCGATATCAACGGTCTATACCTATCGCTCGAAGATGAGGAAGCGGGCAATCAATCCGGAGAATTTCGAGGAAAATGTGAAAAATATCCTCTAAATCCGAACCTGACAACTTTGAGAACCATATTGATTTTATAGGGGATATATGGATGCTATATGGTTGATTGATAGATGGTTTTAAGTTTGAAAAGTTTTGATTTTAGTTTGAATGGCTTGACTGATTGAAAAAGGTTTACGAACTTTGCAACGTGCTTCAATGCAAGTTAACCTTTGACCAATCAACATTCAAATTAAAACTATAGACATTATGAACAAAAAACCATGGAATCTCAGAGTCCTTCTCAGCCTATTGCTTTGGCTGGCGGCTCTGCTTTTGACACCTATGGCATTCGCAGTTCCGATTACAGTAACCGGAACTGTCTCCGATCCTTTAGGAGAGGAGCTTATAGGTGTGAGCGTATCGGTGAAGGGTGACCAGAAGCATGGCACCGTGACTGATCTTGACGGTAGCTACAAAATCACAGACGTCGATTCCGACGCGACGCTCATCTTCAGCTACGTAGGCTTTCAGGCAGTAGAAGTAGCTGTCAACGGACGCGACAAAATCGATGTCACTATGCATGAAGACAGTGAGCTTCTTGACGAGGTGGTCGTAGTGGGCTACGGATCAATCAGCCGCAAGGAAGTGTCGAGCTCTATTGTGCAGGTGAACCGCGACGATTTTCAGAAAGGAGCTATGAATAGCCCGATGGAGATGCTTACGGGTAAGGTTGCCGGTCTTAACGTGTCAAGCACAGCAGCTGCGAATCCTAATGCGGGAGCAGCCCTTCAGGTGCGTGGTGCAACTTCACTGAGTGCCGGAAACGGTCCGCTCATTGTAATTGACGGTGTAGCCGGAGGGGATATCCGCACTCTCGCTCCTCAGGACATCGAATCAATGTCAGTGCTCAAGGATGCCGCTTCCGCAGCAATATACGGTACTCGCGGTGCCAACGGTGTCATTCTCATCACCACCAAGAAAGGCTCCGGACAGGCAGGGGCGCCTGTCATCACATACGACTCATACGCGGCTCTTGCTTTTGCCAAAGACAAGCCCGAAGTGCTCTCTCCATACGAATGGCGTCTTGCCCGACGCGGTAATGACTATGGTGCAAGTACAGACTGGTATGACCTTATCACTCGCAAGACTTCCTACGACACAAACCAATATGTCTCGATCGACGGCACTGTATCCAACGGAGGATATTATACAGCATCGCTCAACTGGAAGAAGGCGAACGGCCTTGATATAGTAAGCGGACGTCAGGAATTCGGTGCACGTGCTGCCATCGCAGCCAATGCCCTTGACAATCATCTCCGTATTACAGCCTCTATCAATGCGCGCAAGGTGCAGGAGAAATGGGGTGATGACGGAATGTTTGACACTGCGCTCGGCATGAACCCTACAATACCTGTCTTCAATGCCGACGGCTCATATTATCAGCCTACTTCGCCGACAGACATCAAGAACCCGGTGCAGCAGCTTAAGGTGAACACTTCAGAGGGCAACAGGACATACTTGCTCGGCTCTGCCGACGTAAGATATAATATCTGGAGCAACGAGATGCACAATGTCAGCACAACTCTTTCATATTCTTACAACTACAACGACCTTAAGAGCGACTATTATACTCCTACTACATCCGGTGAATCATACTGGGGAGGATATGCCGGACGTGCTTCACAGCACTATCAGAAATGGTGGACCAACCGAGTGGAATGGATTGCCAATTATGGTTTCCAGAACGACGACCACGACGTGAAGATAGTTGCAGGCTACTCCTTCGAGCGTTCAAATTGGGAGCAGATGTTCATGCAGAACAACAATTTCACCTTCGACAAGCCGCTTTGGAACGGCATAGGATCTGGAACCTGGCTCGCAGACGGCAAAGCTCAGATGTATGGAGGCAAGAGCCAGTCGACTCTAATTGGGTTCTTTGGCCGTGTCAACTATGCTTGGCGTGGTATGCTCATAGCATCAGCCTCTATCCGACATGAAGGCTCCACCAAGTTTGGCGATGACAGAAAATGGGGTTCTTTCCCGGCTATTTCATTCGCATGGGAAATGGCAAAGGCACCTTTCCTTAGAGACTATGTGCAGACCGTGCAGAGCCTTAAGCCAAGAATTTCATACGGTATGACAGGCCGAAGCGATTTCGATGCCTACAAGTCACTTGCAACTTATTCGCCCAACGGCACATATCTCATCGACGGAGAGTGGGTGACAGGTTATCGACCCTCCAACAATGCCAATCCTAATCTTGGCTGGGAGAAACTTTCCAGCACCAACTATGGTATAGACTTCATGCTCTTCAACCGCATTTATGGTTCAATCGAGTATTTCGACCGTCGTTCACAAGACCTTCTCTACAATTATACCGCTCCTCAACCTCCATACGTATATCCTGAGATCCTCGTCAACGTGGGAACGACCAAGAACACCGGTGTAGAACTCGCAATCACTGCTGATGCTATTGTAGATAAACCGGTGACCTGGACCACAGGTATCAACTACTCATACGGCACCACCAAACTTACCAAACTCTCAAATTCCATCTATCAGGCTTCCTATCTCGACCTCTATCAGAAGCCGGGCGTAGGCACGAGCGAATATTTCTTCCGAGTTGAGGAGGGAGGACGCATCGGCCAGTTCTGGGGATATGAATATGCGGGAGTTGATGACAACCACAATATGCTCGTCTATACAGCAGACGGGGAGAAGATTCCGGCAGCTGCAGCAGATCCAAAAGATAAGCGCTACATTGGAGATGGTGCTCCCAAGCACTTCCTGACTTGGAACAATACCGTCAAGTGGAAGAACTTTGATCTGAATGTGATGTTCAATGGTGCATTCGGTTTCCAGATATTCAACATGAGAAAATATGGAATGGGCTTGAAGGGTAGCGGTAGCGACAACGTGCTGCGCAGTACTTATCTGAAAGACCGCGACGTATGGTCTGGAGGCGGTGTGATTTCCTCCTACTTCCTCGAGAGTGGCGATTACTTCAAACTCGAAAATGTCACCATCGGCTATACCGTGCCTCTTAAAAACCGGCGCTTAGTGGAGACGCTCCGATTCTATCTCGCTGCAAAGAATCTCTTCACGCTGACGGGATACACCGGCACAGATCCTTCTGCCGTGACCTCCACCGGTATCACTCCTGGCATCGATGTCACATCCGCATATCCGGCAGCGACACAGCTTACCCTTGGAGTTAACATCCGTTTCCGTTAATCTTAACATCCTATCAAAATGAAAATGAAGAAACATATAGCAGGGATGCTCGGTGCGGCACTGTTCTCACTCGCGTCAACATCCTGCACAGACCTGAATGAAGTGACATTCGACCGTATCGACGCCACCACTTATTATCAGGACGCCAACAGCGTCAAGGGCGCAGTGGCTTCGATTTATGCAAGCGCAGCAAGCGGTTTCCTTGAATATTTCTGGTATCTTAATGAGTTTCCTGCCGACCAGATTGCATGGCGCACTTGGAATGGTGGCGCTTGGGGATATGATGAGGCAGCCAAGTTTGTACTCTCCACACAGACATGGAATTCAGAGTCTGTCATCATACGACAGGCTTGGGAACACGCATGGGAGACCATCGGCCTTTGTAATACACTTATCGTAGACCTCGAAAAACTCAACGCAGGATCTATCGGCATGACAGATTCCGAATTGAAATCTTACATTGCTGAGGTACGCACTATGCGCGCATGGGCTTATTACAATAATTTTGAACTCTGGGGTGGAGCTCTTCCTCTAAATACCTCAGTAGGAGGAGAAATCCCCGGTTCAGCCGACAAGGACTTCAACAAAGGATGCGAAGTGATATGGAAGTTCATCGTTGATGAGCTTGACGGATGTTGCGACGACCTTACAGCTGAAGACGGCTCCAACGGCACCCGCAACCGCATGAACAAAGGCATGAACAGAATGCTGAAGATGCGTCTCCTTTTGAACTCACAGCTTTTCACCGGAGTGGATCGTTTCAATGAATGCGCTGCACTTTGCGAGCAAATCATCAATGGCGACTACGGCACATACAACCTTGCCTCCGATTACCGTGATATCTATGGAATCAACAACAACACTTGTCAGGAAGTGGTGTTTGCCTTTGCAATGGAAGCAGGGCGCATGACCAATAACAACCGCAACACCCCCTTCCTTCCTTACAACTATGACGAGATGTTTGACTTCTCATGTGATCAGGGTGGCTGGAACTGTATATGCATGGTGCCTTCGAAAGACAATACAGGAACTCTCGTCCCCAATGCCGGAAGCGAGGGTGCGAAGAGCTTCCTATTCGACTATGGCGATAAATTGGGCGCTCCTTTCGACCGTATGAACGATAAGGATATCCGCAAGCAACCGTTCCAATGCGACGCTGCCGGTAACTGGAAAGGAATCTTTGCCATGGGCGCACAGATCAATTATCAGACAGGATCCCCTGTGCTCGCAGATGCCGATCTTCAGGATAAGCCACTGATCTATGTGGATCAGGTAGGTACGTTCCTTGGTCTTGGACGCGCCCTCGAGCCTGTGATGAGTCCTCGTTGGGGTCAGACTAACTCAGGCTTCCGTGTGCTCCGCTATCCCGTCTATCCATCTTCGACTGGCCTTGACTGGCGTGATGCCGATCAGGTTGAGTTCCGCCTTTCCGAAGTATATTATTCGCTGGCAGAATGCCGTCTGAGAGCTGGAAACACAGAGGGAGCCAAAACACTCGTGAATGAAGTGCGTCAGCGTTATTATGAAGCTTCTGACGTGGCAACTATAGAAAAACCGGGTCCCGGCTTTGATGCGTTCAATGCAGAATGGATGCTCAGCGAATGGGGTCTTGAATTCCTTGATGAGGGTCGTCGCCGTCGTACTGACTTGCGCCGCTTCGATAAGTTTACCCAAGGACAGTGGTGGTTCTTCGGTCGTGCCACTGAGACCGATCGTGAAATGCCGGCAAAGCGCGACCGTCGCTACGAATGGTATCCGCTTCCGCAGGTTGCCCTTATGGTGAATCCAGGTCTTGTACAGAATCCTAACTACTAAAATCAATTAAAAAAATGAAGAAACTCAATATATTCGGACTCTTAGTCCTTATGCTCCTGCCTTTATTGGCAGGATGCACCAAGGACGAGATAATCTTCGACAGCGAACTTCCGCGCTTCGAACTCCGTCCCGGCTACCAGCTACTGGAAGTGATTGTGCCTCAAGGTACAATGACTACGGATAAAATCTATATAATCGGTGAATTCAATGGAGGAATGGAAGCCGTAGGCAACCCCCTGTGGCAACTTGAGAAAGCCTCCGACACCGATGTCAAGTGGGGCATATACCTGAATCCTGCCGACTTCAAAGATGGAAAGACACTCAAAGACGGATATACATTCTATTCCGTAGAGCAAGGAGAAGAAAGATCTCTTGAAAACACTCCTGTAATGCATACAGAGGCTCCCAAAATTGGAGAAAGGCTCAATGTCCTCGTCTATCGTTGGGCAGACTATTTCAACAAGCCCGCAAATCCTGATGAGATCGTACATGACGGCTACGCTATCTATGTAGTGGATAATACCGGATACGATGAACTTGCAATGTATGCGTGGGGCGATGCCGAAGCATTCGGTGGCTGGCCGGGCATCAAACCGACCGGTAAGGTGGAAATCGATGGTGTCACATACAAATACTTCGATACCGGAGCGGCTAATGAAGGCCTTAACCTCAACCTTATCTTTAACAATAACGGCGATGGAAAGCAGCTTCCTGACTATAACGTCACCCTTAACCAGGACTTCTATCTCGAACTGACTCCGGACGCTGTCAATGAGTTCGATCCGTCTGCAGTGGTAAGCCACGATGGTTATGCGATATTCGTAGTGAATAATTCAGGTTGGGATGAACTCTATCTATACATGTGGGGAACTGTCAATGACCTCAACGGCGGATGGCCCGGTATGTCTCCGACAGGCACACAAGTCATCAACGGCGTTACATACACTTACTTCGATTTAGGAGCAGCCAACTGCGATGCCGGTCTGGAAGAGCATGTGATTCTAAACAACGGCAATGGCAAGCAAATTGATGATGTGGTTGTATTTGGTCTTGACAGGGATGTCTATGTAGAACTCTCGTCAAACCGTGCAGTAGAAATCGATCCGGCTACATACGTCCCCGGCGGTAATGATGACCCGGAGCCGGAACCGGACCCTGCAGAGGAATACAAGATTTATATAGAAGACAATACCGGTTGGCCGTCACTGTATGTATATGCTTGGGGCGACAAGGAAATTTTCGGCGGATGGCCCGGTGTTCAGCCTGAAGCTACAGAGACTATAGATGGAGTGACTTATAAGGTGCTGACCGTAGAAGGAAATGGAGAGACGGAGAATCTTATTTTCAACGACAACAATGGCACTCAGTATGATGCAATGACGATCACTATCGACAAAGACTATACCATCGTTGCAAATCCTGACAATGCAACCCTTAAATAACTATGAACAAGATACTATCAACAATCGCAGCGGTGGCAGCATTTGCCGCCACCGGCTGCACCTCATACGAGATTGACATGCCGGAGAATCCCAATCCCCCTGTGATAGGGAATGAGGTATCATCAAATGTCATATATCAGGCAAATCCAAGATTCTTCGGAGACAATGAATGCCTCCATGGGCTTTCGGATCAGCTGTCACGAATAGCTAATATGGACTGCGACATACTCTGGATAATGCCGATCTATGAGACCGGGGAGTTAAATGGAATCGGTTCTCCCTATTGCATAAGGAATTTTACAGCTGTGAATCCTCGTTATGGCACGCTCTCCGACGTGAAGGCACTTGTCGAGAATGCCCATTCAAAAGGGATGAAAGTGATGCTGGATTGGGTGGCAAATCATACTGCATGGGACTGTCCGTGGATCACGGAGCATCCTGACTGGTATGTGAAAGATGCGCAAGGCAACATTGTGTCCCCTTCAGGCTGGAGCGACGTGGCTCAGCTTGATTTCAGCAATTCCGGTCTGCGTGAGGCAATGAAAAATGCTATGTTCTATTGGGTAGACCAGGTTCAGATCGACGGCTATCGTTGCGACTATGCCGATGGGGTCCCCGGTGATTTCTGGAGCGATGTTATCTCGTCGTTGCGTTCGTCGCATCCTGACTTTATGATGCTCGCGGAGACAGCATCCCCGTCATACTACGACTATGGATTCGACATGATCTACGACTGGAACTGTGCTCCGACTCTTTCATCCGTATTTAATGGAGGGAAACCGGTAGAGGCAGTCAAGGAGGCACAGGATGCCCTTGCAAAAGTGCCGGATGGAAAATCCATACTCAGATATGTATTCAATCATGATGTGGCAGCGGAAAACAATGTGGCTAAAATGTATGGCACTCCGGAGGGGGCTCGCGCTGCGTATGTAGTAGCATCAATGCTCAACGGCACTCCTATGATCTATTCATCTATGGATGTGGAAGGCCTTTCCGGTAAACTGTCATTCTTTGATTATAGGAAGCTTGATTTCTCCATATCGCTTTCCAATGAGTATAAAGCGATAAACTCGGCGTTCAAATCTTCATCAGAAGTAAGGCGTGGGCAACTGCAGGATTTCTCAAACTCATCTGTAGTATGTTTTACTCGCTCCATACCCGGACATAGTCTGCTGGTTGCTGTCAATACGACAGGGAGCACTCAGACAATAAAAACTCCGATTACTCTTGCCGGGTCTGTAATGAATGATGTTATAAATAATAAAGAGGTTACAGTCCCTGTGACTATCGACCTTGAGCCGTATGGCTATAATATCATCATGAACTAAAGTCAAAATTATGAAGAGAAATCTTTTTGTTATTTCAGCATTATTTGCCGGGGCGATGAATGTGGCAGCGGTGAATATCACCTCCCCGAACGGAGACTTGCTGCTAAATGTCGATGTTGACTCCCAAGGGACACCGGTATATTCCCTCGATTATAAAGGTAAACGGCTGATATCAGATAGCCGACTGGGCATCAAGGCTGACGAGACAGCTTTTACCGATGGGTTCCGTATCGAAGGAATCGACACAGTGACAATCGACCGCACATGGGAGCCCGTATGGGGTGAATACGCTACTGTCCGCGATCATTTCAAGGAGCTTGCCGTGCGCCTGAAAGCCGATAATCCTGATAGAAACTTAACTCTTAGATTCCGTGTATTTGATGACGGCCTTGGTTTCCGCTATGAACTTCCTGTACAGAAAGGATCGAATTATCTGACTGTAAAGGATGAGCTTACAGAATTCAATTATACCGGAGATCATAAACTTTATTGCATACCGGGTGATTATGACACTGATGAATATCTATGGTCGGAAACTACCTTCACGGATCTTCCGGAGGCTCTGAAATCATACAAGCGCCATTCAGAGGCACAGCGTGTAGACGGAGTGACAATTCAGACACCGATGCTTCTGAAGACAGCCGACGGAGTATATGTCAATATGCATGAGGCAGCTCTCGACGGATATCCTGCCATGCTTCTTGACGTGGATCCGGCTTCAAACTCGATGAAGAGTCATCTTGTGCCTGACCGCCTTGGCGTAAGTGCTTACCTTCAGATGCCTTTCAATACGCCTTGGCGCACGCTGATAGTCAGTGATGATGCACGCGACATCCTTGCGTCTCAATTAGTGCTCAACCTTAACGAACCCTGTGCAATAGAAGATACATCCTGGATCAAACCCATGAAGTTCATGGGTGTATGGTGGGAAATGTTTACCGGTAATGAAAAGACTTGGGCTTATTCAGATGATTATCTTGCAAAACCTGGAGTGACCGACTATTCGAAGCTTAAATCTAACGGAAGGCATCCTGCCAATACCGAAAATGTGAAGAAATATATCGATTTCGCGGCTAAACATGGCATTGACGGTGTGCTTGTAGAGGGATGGAACGAAGGCTGGGAAGACTGGGCGAGCTATCGCAAGAACCGTCAGTTCCTGTTTGACAAGCCTTATCCCGACTTCGACCTTCCTGCCCTTCGCGACTATGCAAAAGAAAAGGGTGTGAAACTGATAATGCACCATGAGACTGCTGCCAATGCGGCAGACTATGAGCTTCAGCTCGACCGAGCTTTTAAGTTTATGAAAGATAATAATTACGATGCAGTGAAGACAGGATACGTAGGTGCCATAATTCCGCGATCTGAGCATCATACATCGCAATGGATGGTGGATCATGTGCGTCATGTCATAGAGCGTGCTGCGGAATATGAGATAATGGTAGATAGCCATGAAGCTCCGCGTCCTACCGGTCTTTGCCGTACATATCCGAATTGGCTTGCTCAGGAGTCGGCGCGAGGTGGTGAGTTTGAGTCGTTTGGCGGCAATCCACCGTCGCACACATGTATGCTTCCGTTTACACGTCTTAAAGGTGGACCGATGGATTATACCCCCGGTCTCTTTGAGACAAAGTTGAGCTACTATGGTGAAGGCAAGGATTCTCAGGCAGGCACTACACTCGCACGCCAACTTGCCCTCTACCTGACGATGCCTTCTCCAATGCAGATGGCATGCGACCTTCCGGAAAACTACGATCGTTTCCTTGATGCCTTCCAGTTTATTAAGGATGTTCCGGTAGATTGGAAAGATTCCCGCTATCTTGAGGCAGAGCCGAACAGATATATCACCGTGGCTCGTCTGGATAAGAATTCCGACGACTGGTATGTCGGCGCCATTACCGACGACAACGCCCGCACGGCAGTCATAGACTTGAGCTTCCTTCCTAAAGGAGAGAAATATGAAGCCACAATCTATGAGGATGCTCCTGATGCCCATTGGAAAGATAATCCACAGGCCTACAGGATCCGTACCGTGCAAGTGAAGCCGGGTCAGAAGCTGCGCCAGCCACTTGC
>CAMWQY010000025.1 GCA_947176355.1 uncultured Porphyromonadaceae bacterium | reverse complement strand
ATGCTCAAAAAAATCACGCAGAGAGCGCAAAGGCGCAAAGTTTCAATGATTTTGGGAAGCTTCGCGTCGCGGTTATGGCAAGCTCGCCGAGAGTACGGCCTGCTTCGCATCGGCCGGAGCACGCAGAGAAAGCTACGCAACTAAAAAAATTGAAATTTGAGCTATAATGAATTAGAACATGCAAAGCTTGAATTAATTTAGCTAATAAAATTTACAATGGAATCTAAGAATATCAATATAAAGAATAGACGCGCTTCTTTCGATTATGAAATAGGCGATACTTATACAGCCGGAATGGTGCTTACCGGTACGGAAATCAAATCAATACGTGCAGGTAAGGCTTCTCTTACTGATGCATATTGTATCATAGATGGAGGAGAAGTATGGGTAAAGGGAATGAACATTTCTGAGTATTTCTATGGATCTTACAACAACCATATAGCTCGCCGCGACAGGAAGCTTCTTCTATCTAAAAAAGAGATTGCAAAGATTCAGAAGGCTATCGCAGATCCCGGGTATACTTTGATTCCTCTCAGGATTTTCATTTCAGAACGAGGATATGCAAAATTGGTAGTAGGGGTAGCCCGAGGCAAAAAGCAATATGACAAACGTCAGGCTATCAAAGAGCGGGAAGACAAGAGAATCCTTGACAGGATGATGAAAAAATAAGACTTTTTGTATTGTAATGAGGGAACTTGAACTTCTTGCTCCTGCCGGAAATCCAGATATAGCCATGGAGGCAATTCTCCATGGCGCAGATGCTGTATATATGGGTGCATCCAGCCATGGTGCACGTCGCAATGCAGCCAATTCAGTAGAAGATATCAAGCGAGTGGTGGATTTCGCACATATTTTCAGAGCTCGCGTTTACGTCACGGTAAACACAATTGTTTATGATAAGGAAATCCGCATCGTCGAGAAGCTTATAGCCGAACTATATAATGCCGGTGTTGATGCGATAATAGTCCAAGATATGGGTATCTTGCGAATGGACATACCTCCTATTCAGCTTCATGCAAGCACCCAATGTGACATACGGACTCCTGAGAAAGCGCGATTCCTGCAAGAAGTTGGTTTCAGCCAGTTAGTTCTTCCTCGCGAGCTAACATTGGATGAAATCAAGATAATGCATGAGGCTGTCACTGTCCCCTTGGAATCTTTCATTCATGGCGCACTTTGTGTAAGCTATTCAGGGCGCTGCCATGCAAGCTATGCATCATGCGGGAGAAGCGCCAACAGAGGAGAATGTGCTCAAATATGCCGTCTGCCTTTTACTCTTTCCGATGCGAAAGGGAATATCATTGCAAAAGATAAACATCTGCTTTCTCTTCGAGACCTTAATAGTCTTGATATTCTTCCGCAAATGATAGATGCCGGAGTTTCAAGTTTTAAGATTGAGGGGCGACTTAAAGAAGCAGCATACGTAAAGAATACCGTAGCCGCATATCGAAAAGCCTTGGACAATATTATAGTAGAAAATCCGGAAAAATTCAAACGCAGCAGTTTTGGAAATTCTGAAATATCGTTTACGCCGGAATTAGCGAAATCTTTCAACCGCGGTTTCTCCCATTATTTTATTCTATCAAGGCGTCCACACGGACTTATATCTCCTAATACCCCTAAATCTATGGGAGAAATAATCGAGAATCCATCTGATTTGAATAATGGCGACGGGATAAGTTTCTTTGATGCACAAGGTCGCTATACCGGCGCAATGGTCAATGGCGTACAAGGGAGAAGAATCATCACTTCAAAACCCGTCAGCATTCCCAAAGGCGCAGAGATACATCGTACTTACGACCGAGTTTGGGACAAGGAGTTGCAACGCGATACGGCTATCAGAAAAATTGGAGTTTCCTTTACATTAGACGATACAGGATTGACGGCTCAAGATGAAAGAGGGTGCATTGTCAGGCTGCCTATTGACAGCAGTAAGAAGGATAAAGCCCGAAAAACTCCAGACTACTCTCCTATCTTCTCAAAACTTGGGAATACTCACTACCATCTTCAAAGATTCCAATGCTTACTTGACCCGTCAGTGTTTATTCCTGCAGCGTATCTCACAGATCTTCGTCGCCGTGCTGTGGAATACCTCGACAATGCCAATCTTATCACTTACCCATTTAATTACCGACACAAAGAAAATCAAGCGACACAATATATGACGACCAGTCTTGATTACCGAGACAATGTCGCCAATTCTCTATCAGAGAAATTCTATCGCGAGCATGGCGTAGAAAAGATAGAACGTGCGCTGGAGGCAAGCAAACCCACAAATACAAAGAAATCCAAGAGGCTTATGACCACACGCCATTGCATCTTGCGAGAGCTTGGCATGTGTAAAAAAGAAAAAGGACCCGGAAGATATTCCGAACCCCTTTTTCTAAAATCCGGTAAGGATAATTTCACACTCGAATTTAATTGCCGGGACTGCGAGATGCACCTGCTTGGTTGACTTTATCTCCGGCTTCGCTTATCTCTGAATTTGCCTCTTGCATGACAATGCTATCCTCGATGAGCAATGAGTCGCACTCTACAAATGGATGCAAGATGTCATGAATTTTCGCCTTCTTGACTTTAACGATTTCTTCTAATAAGTTTTGAATGGTGTCGTTTTGTCCTTCTGTCAGGAGCAAATCAGTATCGGGAGGATAACTGAAGCTAATCTTTTCAAGTTTATCCTCAAATTCATTGTAAACCTGAGCCCAAGTAGCACTATCTGACGCTTCCGATAGTTTTTCGGTATATTCTTGCGTCAGTTTGCATATACGGGCAAACATCTTGTCGGCATCACTTCGATCTTTAACTTTATTTTCAGTTTTACATCCTGCAAGACATGAGCAAATTATCGCAATCAATGTAAATAAAAATGTCTTTTTCATTTCTTTTCAAGTTTTGCCTGTAGATATTTTCCAGTATAAGATTCTTTGCAAGCCGCCACATCTTTGGGAGTGCCGGCGATCACGAGATTTCCACCTGCCTCACCACCTTCCGGTCCTATATCGATCACCCAGTCTGCACTCTTTATCACATCCATGTTGTGCTCAATGATCACTACAGTGTGACCCGCTTCTATCAAACGATTAAGTGATTTAAGCAAGGTAGATATGTCATGGAAATGAAGACCCGTGGTGGGCTCATCAAAAATAAACATAGTCCTTGGTTGCTTTTCCTGGGATATGAAATAAGCCAGTTTCACTCGTTGACTCTCGCCTCCGGAAAGCGAAGAACTACTTTGTCCCAGTTTCACGTATCCAAGACCAACTTCCTGCAGAGGCTTAAGTTTCTTGATTATCTTCTTCACCTGAGCATTCTTCGCATCTTCTTCGAGGAAAGAAATGCACTCATCAACGGTCATTTCAAGGAAATCATATATATTTTTGCCTCTATATTCCACATCGAGCACATCCTGCTTGAAGCGTTTTCCATGACATTCTTCACACTCTACAGTAATGTCTGCCATAAATTGCATAGGAATGGTGATAGTGCCTTCACCTTTGCATTCCTCGCAACGTCCGCCTTCCGCATTAAAGGAAAAGAATCCCGGAGTAAATCCCATTTGCTTTGACAATGGTTGATCAGAAAATAGTTTTCTAATCTCATCGAAAGCTTTTAGATATGTAGCAGGGTTAGACCTGGAGGATGTCCCGATCGGATTTTGGTCGACAAATTCGATAGCTCCAACATCTTTTATGTCTCCTCCAATTTTCTTGTGTGCACCGGGAGTATCGCAAGGATCGCCAAGAAGTCTGACCATAGCTTTATACAGGATTTCCCTAACCAAGGTAGACTTTCCACTACCACTGACACCGGTCACGACCGTCATAACACCAAGCGGAAATTTCACATCGATACCTTTAAGGTTGTTTTCCCTTGCACCGACCACTTCTACATATTTTTTCCAAGGTCGGCGAAGCTGAGGAACAGGAATTATTCTCTTTCCTTTAAGATAGTCAAGGGTATATGAATCTCCCGTATCTTCTTTTTCAAGGGCCTCCTTAAGATTTCCATGATATACTATATTGCCACCATTAAGACCGGCATCCTTTCCAATGTCGATGATTTCATCGGCTGCGAGCATTATATCTTCATCATGCTCAACTACCACAACTGTATTTCCAATCTTCTGAAGATCTCTCAAAACTCCTATGAGTTTCTCAGTGTCGCGTGAATGCAGACCTATGGATGGCTCATCAAGAATGTAAAGAGATCCTACCAGAGAACTACCAAGCGATGTAGCAAGATTGATACGTTGGCTCTCCCCTCCCGAGAGGGAAGATGAAAGACGGTCGAGAGTAAGATAACCAAGACCAACCTTGTTGAGAAAATCGAGACGGCTGCGAATCTCAATCAGAAGACGCTTTGCAATAGCAAAATCAGTTTCATCCAATCTCAATTCATCAAAGAAGACTTGAAGTTCGGAGATTGGCATCCTTACAAGTTCAGTGATGCTTTTCCCACCTACTTTGACATATTCGGCATCTTTGCGAAGACGTGTGCCATGACATTCCGGACAAGTAGTCTTGCCACGGTAACGGGCTTTCATCACGCGATACTGTATCTTGTATTGATTTTCATCTACCCAACGGAAAAATCCGTCGATACCTTCCCATTTTCCTTTGCCATGCCACAGAATATCCTTTTCTTCCTGAGAAAGATCCATATAGGGTTTGTGGATTGGGAATCCAATAGATGGAGCCAACTTGACAAGCCAACTTTTCCATTCGCTCATCTTCTCTCCACGGAAACACATTACGGCATCCTGATATACAGACAAAGTCTTGTCAGGGACCACCAGATCTTCACTTACACCGAGTATCTTTCCAAAACCTTCGCACGTAGGGCACGCACCGTAAGGATTATTGAAATTGAACATCAGATCAGTCGGTTCGCGAAATTCGATGCCATCAGCTGAAAACTGACGCGAAAACTCGCGTTCCTTCACGCCATCTTCTCCCCATATCTTGACAATGCATTTGTCGTGCCCTTCAAAATATGCAGTTTCAAGAGAATCAGTAAGACGCGAGACTTCATCTTTTTCACCGCTTACAGCAAGACGGTCGATAAGCAGACGATATTTGAATGCATCTTCTTCACTTAATGAGCCATCCTTTATTTTTTCAGCGATAGCCGAAATATCTTCAAACTTACCATCTTTCTCAAGACGAGAATATCCTTCTTTCAGATAAATATCCAATTGGGTGAGGACATTCCTTCCTTCAGGAATATTAAGATCTATAAGCACTGCAAGCCTGGTGCCTTCGGGAAGGGAAAGAATTTGTCTGACAATCTCTTCGATTGTCTCGCGTTTCACTTCTTCACCATTCACGGGAGAAAACGTATGCCCCGCGCGAGCGAACAGCATACGCATATAGTCATATATTTCAGTCGAAGTGCCGACAGTACTTCGCGGATTGCGAGTGTTCACTTTCTGCTCAATGGCTATGGCTGGAGGAAGACCTTTGATATAGTCGCACTCCGGCTTTGCCATTCTTCCAAGAAACTGACGGGCGTATGCGGATAAACTCTCCACATAACGTCGCTGACCTTCGGCATAAAGAGTGTCGAAGGCAAGCGATGACTTGCCGCTTCCGCTGACGCCTGTCATGACAATAAATTCACCCGTTGGGATAGAAAGATCAATATTTTTCAAATTATTGACCCTTGCTCCTTTTATTTCTATTTGACGTTTACTCATAACATTTCAATATAGCAAATACCGCGCCAATTTTTATGGAGCGCGGTACTTACATCATTCATTCATCGGAATCATCATCATCGTCATCTTCCCAATCAAGGAAATATGTGTCGGCGTATGATTCTTCTTTAAAGCGCGACATCTCCCGACTGTCTCGTTTGGTAGGCCTACCCATACCTTTTCGACGATCTACGAAACCGGAGATTTTCGTCATCTCAAGAAGATCATATTGACTTTGCGGAGTAAGATTCTCAAGATAATCCGGAACAAGTTTCGCACCAAGACGATTCTGTGTAGTCGCTTTTACCCTAAAAGTGTAAGTGATCGGAGGCTTACGAACTTCAATAATATCTCCCTCTTTTATAGTACGAGAAGGCTTTACCGGCACCCCTCCCATCATCACTCGTCCTTTTTTACATGCTTCTGTAGCAATGGTCCTCGTCTTGAAGACCCTCATAGCCCAAAGCCATTTATCTATTCTTACTTCCATTATCAGTCTTCAATTGGTGATGTTTTTTTAAGCAGCATCACTTGCTTGCCATTGCTCCCTATAAATTCGATCTCGTCTGCACTGACCTTCTTGGCAGTCACTGCTTCTTCAAGAGCCATAGTCATACGAGTCTCCCATCCTGAATTAGGACAAGCCATTCGAGTCATAGCAATCTTTGAAAAAGAGATGGAATTTGCCGCATCCATATCAGTCTCAAGTTCACCATTGATGATATTGCATCCGGTGTTGCCGTGCATCTTCTTTTCGTCGACATCCAGGGCTACTTTCATACCATCAATGTTGACTTTTTCACCATCTATCTCCACTACAGACCAAGTACCGTCGAGGAAATGGAAATCTCTATGCATCAATTGCATCACTTCCTTTCCACCGGCATCATAGAATTTTAATATACTTTCCGAATCAGCTCCATTTTCCACGGTATATCTAACTGTCAGGCCTAATGCTTCTCCAATTTCAACATCTGTGATATTGCTTTCTGCGCAAAGCATCATAGTAGTAGCGAGATTACTAAAAGAAACGGTCTTATCTGCAAAGCTTGTATTATACATACCATTGATAATGTTGCACCCATTATTGCCGTAGATACGCTTTTCTGCAGGAACAAACTTAATGAATGGAGCAGTCTCACCTACGGCTTTCTTACCAAGCACAGACTCAATTGCCCAGTCGCCTGATAGGGGACCTTCCTTTTGTGCATCAGCTATCTGCTGAAGCTTTTCATTTACTTTTGCCATAGCTTTATCAGCATCTTTTTTTGCGGCTTTAGCTTCTTTATCAGCAAAAGCTTGTGCAGCTTTTTCATCTTTTACGGCATCGCTATTCTCTGTTTCCACCCAACCTTGGAGTCCCTTTCCACTTCCTTCAGGGTTTGAAGATGGTTTGAAAATCGAACAGCTTGTAGCGCCGAGTGTCATAGCGATACCTAAAGCCGCAATCAAAAATTTGTTATTTCTATTATTCATGTTACTCAAAATTTAAGGCTAATTTGAAATTAACCAAAATGCAAAATTAATAAAAAATCCCCGATCTTCCAACTCCCCTATCCTGCAAATCACTTCCTATCAATCACCCCAATGCTTCCTCAATGGGAATTTCACGGGCCTCATAAGAAGGCGAAGCGATGTAGAATATGTGCAATAGTTCCATATCCAGTTCAAAAGCACGGTCGCCTTAGTCCTGACACCTAAGATACTTATCAAGTGAATCGCCATCCATAAAAACCAAGCGAATCTTCCTGAAAACGTCATTTTCCCAACCTGAGCAATAGCTTTGTTTCTACCGACTGTAGCCATAGTGCCTTTGTCGTTATATTTAAAGGCTTTTTTCATTTCCCCTTTGTTGAGATTAGCGGCAAGATTCTTAGCTTGTTGGATCGCGGGTTGAGCCACTTGAGGATGACCATTCGGATATTCTTCTGTCTGCATCAAGGCTATGTCTCCAATAGCAAAAATATCTTCAGCATCCTTCACTTGGCTGTACTCATCCACAATGATTCTGCCACCTCTTCCTATCATCTCCGGAGCAAGACCAGGCATTGGTTCACCCTTCACGCCGGCCGTCCATATCAAGGTTTCCCAATATTCTTCATGGCCGTCGGCGAATGCAACCATTTTGTTTTCATATCCTTTCATCACGGTATTGAGTCTGATATCCACCATCAATTGGGTGAGATAGACGTATGCTTTTTGACTCAATTTAGGATCGAAAGCAGAAAGAAGTCTGTCAGCTCCCTCTACAAGCGTTATGGTCATGTCATCGGGATTAAGTTCCGGATATTCCCTCGGAAGCACATCACGCTTCATTTCACCGAGTGCACCTGCTATCTCAACGCCTGCCGGACCACCTCCTATGACGAGAAAACTCAACAACTGTTTTCTTCTTTCCGGATCTTTCTCAATGCACCCTCTTTCGAGACGATCAAGGATCTCATCGCGAGTATGACTTGCCTCACCTGTAGTCTTGATGCAGAACACGTTTTCTTCAAGACCCTTCATGCCAAAAAAATTATTGGTAGAACCGGCTGCAATGACAAGCTTATCATATTTTATAGTCTCGTAGCTCGTAGAAACGGTTTTTGCAGATATGTCGATGTTTTTGACATGACCCATGTGATATGTGACATCTCCTTTCGTCTTCTTAAATTCCCTTCTGAATGGAAATGAAATACTCGGCACATCAAGTGCAGAAGATGCAATCTGATAGAAAAGCGGAGGAAAAGAGTGATAGTTGTTGCGATCTATCACTTTCACTTGAAAATTCTTTTTATCAAGACTCTTTGCAAGATTCATACCTGCAAATCCGCCCCCTATTATCACAACTGTCTCTTTTTCCATAATATTATCTTTTAAGTCAATGTTACAACGCACACAGAGCCTTTCGGGTTTGCACAATTAAAAAAAACTTAGTAACTTTGCCAAATGAAACGTTTCGCAAAATACTTATTACTAAGTGTAAGCATATTCTTTCCGATAGCTGTCAATGCTCAGATAAACGCCGAGCAAGTGATGACTATAGGAAGAAACGTCCTTTCAATGGATGACTATATGCTTGCCATACAATACTTTAATCAAGCGATAAAAGCTAAGCCATACCTTGCTGATCCTTATTTTCTTCGAGGTTTAGCAAAAATGAGTCTTGACGATTATAAGGGAGCTGAAATCGACTGCACAGAGGCTCTTAAACGCAATAAATTCAAAACAGAAGCTTATAAACTCAGAGGCTTTGCGCGTCAGCATCTTGGCCTTGATTCCCTTGCCATAGAAGATTATAATGAGGGTCTCAAACATGACCCTACCGATAAATACTTTCTATTTTATAAAGGAGTGGCTCAAACCACGCTTAAGAAAAACGACGAAGCACTCCAGACGATGAATACCCTACTTCGACTCTACCCGCGTTTTGAAGATGGCTATGCCGCCCGGGCTTCTCTTAATCTTCAGCGAGAAGATACGTTGGCAGCCCTCGACGATGTAGAAAAAGCTATCAAGCTAAATCGTGCGATGGTCAATCCTTATTTAATACGTGCTGAAATCGAAAGCAGCCGTGGAAATTGGGATGTGGCATTAAAAGATATGGACGAGGCGGTAAAGCTATATCCGGAAGAAACCGGATTCTACATCAACAGAGCTTATCTCCGTTATAACACAGACAATTACCTTGGGGCAATGTCTGACTATAATTATGCACTCCAACTCGACCCGAAAAACATCGCGGCTCTTTTCAACAGGGCTCTTCTGAGATTTGAGGTGAAAGATCTCATCAATGCAAAGAAGGATTTCTCAGATGTACTTGAATTGAATCCTCAAAATTTTCATGCTCTATACAATCGAGGACTTGTAGAACTCGAAACTAAAGAATATAAAGAGGCACTCTCCGACTTCAAGAGCATAGCGGGAAGATACCCCAATTTCTATCCTGTCTATTATGCAATCGCAGAAGCTGAAAGAAACCTTGGAAATCTGAAGGCTGTAGGTGCGAATATCAATCATGCTGAAAACCTTGTGAGAAAGTATGTAGCAAATCCTGAATCTAATCCTCTTGACCGTCCGACAATTGCAGCCGGCACTCCCCGAAATGCCAACCGAACTCCTGATGGAGAAGAAGAGGATGAAAATGAAGTGATGGACCGATTCAATCAATTGGTCACCATGAATGATCTACCCGAGACTCAACTATCATATAATGAAAAGATTAAAGGGCGCGTGCAAGACAGAAACGTGATGGCAGAACCGGAACCGCTGTATACTATTTCATTTAATCCGCCATTAAAATCCTTGGGAGGAGTGACCAATTATTTCCGTTCTCTTGATGATTTCAACCGTGGCAGATATATAACCAAGACTCTATATCTGGCTCCTCTTCAAACAGGAATGGATGATTCAGAATACAACAATCTCTTCAAAATGGCTGAAAATTATACCTCAGTGATTTCTGCCAGTGGAAACAAAGTGCGACCTGCCGATCTTCTCGCCAGAGGAGTCACATACTCGATGCTGAAAAACTACAAGTCAGCCATCGAGGATTTTGATGCTATCATTGAGAATAATAAAGACTTCACAATAGCTTACATTGCAAGAGGAGTGGCACAGTATGAGTATGCCCGCACACAAGAAGACCAAAGAACTGCGATGTATGGAATAGCCAAGTCTGCTGCAGATTTCGATGCAGCTATTCGACTTGATCCAAGACTGATACACGGATGGTTTAACAAGGGATTCATTTTATATACCCAACGCGATTATTCCCAAGCAGCGGAATGCTTCACTAAAGCAATTGAAATCGATCCGGACTTCGGAGCAGCGTACTACAACCGAGGCCTCTGCTATCTTTCATCAGGAAAGAAAAACGAAGCTTTTGCCGATCTCTCACGAGCCGGTGAACTCGGTGTCCTTCCGAGCTACAACATCCTGAAACGTATGAAATAACAAATCGAATATCCTTAATAATTATAAAAGATGCATTACTGGAACATAGACCGAATAATGAAGCTCATTATCAGCATCGCGATTGCTGTGGCACTCATAATGCTGATCAACCATCTGCGAGATGTGCTTCTTCCTTTCTTTGTTGCATGTTTCGTGGCATATATCCTTCAGCCACTCGTGGATCTAAACCGTAAGCTTATCCGGGAAAAAGGACGCGCCTTTTCCTCAATATTGACAGTAATAGAGGTTGTGGCGGTGGCAGCCGGAATAGTCTTCCTCTTTATGCCCCATGTCATCAAAGAGCTTGATGTCTTGAATGATATCATTCACGATGTCAACACCGGAAAGCGACCGATGCCAAAAGAATTTGCCGATATTATATCATGGGTGGAAACTTACGTCCGGCCTACTGCCATAAAGTCACAATTGAGCAATCTGCATCTGGGCTCAATCATAAGCAAAGGCACTTCCTTGCTAAACGAGTCTATAAGTGTCATCATGGATGTATTGGAATGGGCTTTGACGCTTATCTATGTTTTGTTCATACTCATAGATTATCCTCAGATAGTAAAGGGATTTAAGCTCATCATACCACACAAATATCGAGAGAATGCTATGGTGATAGTAAGAGAAGTCCAGACAAGTATGGACCATTATTTTCGAGGACAAGGACTTGTGGCATTGTGCGCTACGGTATTCTACTGCATAGGATTCTCGATAGTAGGACTGCCTCTTGCAATTCCGATGGGACTGCTTGTCGGTATTCTTTATATGATACCATATTTCCAGTATGTCACTCTCATACCGGTAGCTATCATTTGCGCTATTTATTCATTGAGTGGTGAGGTGACTTTCCTAAGTCTGATGGGTCGGTCACTTCTCGTATATGTCGTAAGCCAATGTATATGCGACTATATATTGACACCCCACATAATGGGAAAAGAAATGGGGATGAATGCCGCCCTGATTCTTCTCTCGCTTTCTATATGGGGTAGCTTATTGGGCATCATAGGTATGATAATCGCGCTTCCTGTATCATCACTTATAATGATCTATTACGAACGCTACATATCCAACCCTCGCCCGAAGAAAGCCAAAACCGTAATCCCTCCGGAGCCACCAACCCATTGACATTGGATATACAATATGACAATAAAAAAGCTGGATGACACTCAATCATCCAGCTTCATATTTTTAAACTGTCCCAAGGAATTAAATGTAAGTTCAACATCGTCTGAAAGTCCGACTTCATATTTACTGATAGTCTTTTCAATTTTTACGATCTTCACATCCGGGAAATTTTTCTTCACATAATTTCGAATATTCTTTGGGATTATCCCTTCCGGCACTTCCCTGTTCTTACAATCAACAGAAGTCCATTTTCCTGCATTGTTAAACTCAATCTTAGTGCCATTGACGAGTTTCACATCATAATCAGTCTTCTTCAGCAGATGCTTGTCGGTCTTTACCATCCCGACTTTAGCCTTAGGAAAATATTCAGTAAGGAATTGCCGGGCGGCTTCAGGAAGATCATTTCGGTCGATGGAATACTTATCAAAAGCATATCCCGAGAAAAAACAGGCTATCAAAGCCACAGTTAAAAGTATGTATTTCTTCATATCTTCAAGTGTTTTTCAATTAGTATTTTTGTTTAAAAATAAACACACGCAAGAATACTAAAGTTTAGTACATAATTGTATAGTTTCTATTTTTTTTGTACTTTTGCACGTGATTTTCGACTAATATTATGTCGAAGACCTACGCACGACGCATAACATAAAAAGCAAATTATGAATTACGCATTATATCTTGGTAGAAGATTGGCTTTGGGAAGCAGCGGAAGGAAAGCGAGTCCCGGAGTAAAGGTGGCTACGGCTGCCATAGCTCTTTCAGTGGCTGTCATGATAGCTTCAATAGCGATAGTCCTTGGATTTAAGAGAGAAATCACTGACAAGGTGTTGGGATTCACATCACATATCGTGATGACCGTCAGCAATAGCAGTGACGGTGACTACATCATAACTATGACTCCAACTCTAAAAAAAATCCTCGACTCCCAAACGGATATAAAAGATTACTCCCTCCAGATTTCCATACCTGCGATTCTCAAGACCCCTAATGACTTTAAGGGTATATTTCTTAAAACTCTTGAAGACAAGGCTACTCGGGATTTCTTGAGTGCCAATCTGATTTCAGGCAGAATTCCGGATTACAGCACAGACAGCACACGCCTTGATATAGTACTGTCAAGAATGGCAGCAACCCAGATGGGACTGAAACAGGATGACAAGGTGGATTGCTATTTCATCAATGATGATGTGAAAGTGCGTCGTCTGAAGATTGCCGGAATCTTTGACTCCCATTTCGATGCATACGATGATCTAATGGTATACGGCAGTCGTGGACTTGCGGAGGCTTTCACAGGTCTGAAAGCCAATCAGGGTTCAAGCATACTTATTAATACTCAAGATTTCAATAGACTTGAAGAAGAAACGATCAATATCCAGAACAGTCTCAACGAAGCTTCCGCCGAAGGCCTGATATATAAAACCTATTACCTTGAGAATGCACATATTCAGGGCGCGAGTTATTTCCACTGGCTTTCGATGCTTGACACAAATGTAATAGTGGTGCTGACACTTATGATGATTGTCGGTTGCGTGACGCTTGTCAGTGGAATGCTGACTATCATACTCGATAAAAAAAGGTTTATTGGTCTTATTAAGGCTTTAGGAGCAGCCAATGCGAAAGTGCGTCAAGTATTCGTATATCTTGCTTTGAGAGTAGCTATATTGGGCATGGCGATAGGGAATGCATTGATAATTGGAATACTTCTGATCCAAGACAAATATCATATCTTCAAGCTCGATGCGTCAAGCTACTATATTGACTTCGTGCCCATAGAGATGAACTGGATGGCATTCCTCATATTGAATATAGGAGTATTGGCAATCATTTATCTTACTTTGATTTACCCAAGTCGCATAATCGCAAACATCTCACCATCCGAGACAATGCGAAGTGAATAATCCCACAGCAGTTGAGCATATATAGCAACGCGAACCTTAAATACGCAACTTTCGCAATCTCTAAAAATCTCACGCAGAGGGCGCAAAGGCGCAAAAGAACAAGCGAAATTTGAATTAAATTTTTATTATGAAAGAAAAGTTATGGAATAAAGAATACTTGAAGGTAATGATTTGCAATTTCCTTCTTTTTTTCGCATTCTATCTTCTGACTCCGCTTTTGCCTTTATATCTTGACAGCGAATTTAAGGCAGATAAGGATCTTATCGGTGTGATATTGTCGGGATATGTCGTTGCTACCCTATTGATAAGACCATTCAGTGGCTTTTTTGTTGACACGTTTGATAGGAAAACAGTGTTAATGATTTGTTTCTTCTGTTTCTTTTTATGTTTCAGCGGATATTTAGGAGCAAGCACCCTATTGATGTTTTTCATCGTCAGAACCATGCATGGCATACCGTTTGGAGCCACAACAGTTGCCAACAGCACCGCTGCAATCGACGTTCTCCCATCGAGCCGCAGAAATGAGGGAATAGGATATTATGGACTCAGCAATAATCTTGCCATGGCAGTGGCTCCAAGTATTGGCATTTATATCTATCATCTGACTGACAATTTCAAGCTACTCTTTTGGCTCTCATTGGCACTTGCCTTTCTTGGGTTTATATTCAGCACAACTGTAAAACTACCGAAACGTGAGAAGATAGAAGGGAAACCTAAGTTAAGTCTTGATCATTTCTTTTTAGGAAGAGCATGGCTTCTTGCCGTCAACATTTTCTTTTTCGGAGCATGCTGGGGAGTCATGAGCAACTATGTAGCACTATATGGAAAGCAAGAACTTAACATTACCGACGGCACAGGGATTTTCTTTATGATATTATCTGCCGGTCTGTTTGTATCCAGATTATTTGGAGCAAAGAGTCTAAGAAAAGGATTACTTACTCATAATGCCTTGATAGGAGTATTGGTTTCACTTGTTGGCTATGCTATGTTTGCATTCGTAGTGACTCCTTGGAGTTTTTATCTTTCAGCTTTGTTGATCGGGCTTGGCAATGGTCAGATGTATCCTGCTTTCCTTAACATGTTTATCAAGGTAGCGCGTCACGACCAAAGAGGCACCGCAAATTCATCGATACTTATCTCATGGGATTTGGGAATGGGAGTCGGAATACTTTTAGGTGGAATTATTGCGGAACACATTGGTTTTTTACAAGCTTTCCACGCAACTGCAATCATGCAGGGAGCGGGAGCTTTGCTTTTCATCTTCTTCACACGGTATTTCTTCGAACGGCGTCGGCTCAATGAAAACTAATAAGGTATAATTCATAATGCATAATTCATAATGCATAATTATTTGTTACGGTAAAGTATTATGACAAACTATAAAATTAGTCTGGAGGTTATCACTCCTATCGCAGAAATCGAGTTTGAGCATCTTGATGAAAAATATAAAAAAGTGCAGGTGATCGGCATCAC